>CAZDMM010000205.1:0-8049 GCA_964505845.1 uncultured Caldilineaceae bacterium | reverse complement strand
CCGCCTTGTTGACCTCGCTCTGGTTTCCCAACCAGATGCCGCTGATTCTGCTGGGCGCTTTTGCGGCCTCGGCCCTGGTGGCCGTCATCGTTCACCGCGGCGTGTACCGGCCGCTCGGCAAATTCAACCCCTCCATGTACATCATGATCCTGGTCTCCTTCTCCGTCGCCCTGATTTTGCGCTACCTCGTCTTTGTCCTGGCCGATCATTATGACCTGCTGGATGCCCGGATTCAGGTGAAACAGCAAATCCTGTGGCGCAGCAAATATCTCATTTTAACCAATATTTTGCTGTGGGTGACGCCCACCGCCCTCATCTTGATGGCGGCCCTGAGCTTGGTGCTCAATTACACCGGCCTGGGCCGGCAGATGCGGGCGCTGGCCAATAATCTAACCCTGGCCAAAGTCATCGGCATCCCGGTGGAGCGCGTCCACGATCTCACCTGGGCGCTGGCCGGGGGGCTGGCCGGGGCGGCCGGGGCGCTGTGGGGACTGTACACCTCGCTCAACCCGCTGCTGGGCTGGCTGGCGATTCTGTCGGTTTTTGCCGCCACCGTGCTCGGCGGGATGACCAGCTTTGCCGGGGCCATTTTGGGGGCTTACCTGGTCGCCTTATCTGAAAATACTTTGATGCAAGTGCTTAACAGTTGGTTTGGGCTGGATTTTGCCTTCAAACCGGCCATTCCGTTTGTTATCATTATTTTGGTGCTACTCTTCCGCCCGCAAGGGTTCACCTTCGGTAGACGGTAGACCGGAGACGGGAGACAGGGAAAGACAGAAAATAAGCGGCTGTCGCCGGTCATCCGTCGGCGGTCGCACCTCGCAGAGTAGCTTTTATGAACATTGACTTCCTGGCCACTGCCATTGCCCTGGCTACCTTCTTTGGCATTTCGGGCTTGATGGCCCTGAGCCTCAATTTGGAATACGGCGTTGCCGGCATCCCCAATTTTGGCAAAGTGCTGTTTGTGTCCATTGGGGCGTACACCGCCGGGTTAACGTATACCCGGCTGCTGCCGCTGCTGGCCGGCCGGCCGGGAATTTATCCCTGCGGCAGTGATATGGCGGCGGCTTTGCAGCTCCGTACCGGCATTATGGAGAGCATGCCGGCGGTGGCTCTGCTCAACTTTGCTCTTACCCTGGTCATCGCTGCGCTTGTCGGCGGGGTGGTGGGCTATGTGGCCTCCTATCCGGCCCTGCGCCTCAAGGAGGAGTGGTATCTGGCCCTGGTGCTGCTGGTGGCCGGGGAGATTGTGCGCATTGTGGTGCGCGGCCTGGAGCCGATTACCTGCACTACCAATGGCCTGGCCGGGATTGCCCAGCCCTTCACCTGGATCGAAGGCGTCACCCCGGCCTCCATCGCTTTTATGCTGCTCATTTTGGCCGTTTTGGCCGTAGTGTTTGTTTACTGCGAACGGCTGGTCTATTCGCCCTACGGCCGGCTGCTCAAAGCCATCCGAGAAAATGACCGGGTAGCGCTGACCCTGGGTAAGCCGGTTCCGGCTATCCGGGGACAGGTCATGTTCATCGGCTCGGCCATTGCCGCCATCGCCGGAGTCTTTTTTGCCACCAACCTGGGTTTTGTCAGCACCAACGATTACGTTGTCACCCTCACCCTCGATGCCTGGGTCATGGTGGTGCTGGGTGGGGTCGGCAACAATCGCGGGGTGCTGCTGGGCGCGCTGATTGTCACCATTTTAGACCGGCTGACGGCCATTATGGCTATCCAGTTGAACTCGCTGGGCCTGGCCTGGGAGTTCAATTATGTGCGCTATATTATCTTTGGCGTTATCCTGCTGCTGATCCTGCGCTTCAGGCCCCAGGGACTCTTGCCGGAGCGGGCTCGCACCACTACGGCGCATGAAATTTTAACTTCATAAAGCAACACCGCGCAGGGAGGCTGCATGACAAATGCGGAGACGGTCATCCAACAATTGGAAAATGACCTGGCTATCTCACGGGCAGAGGCATGCCAAAAAATGATAAGAGCGATGGGGCATGCCATTGTGATACCCCTGAACGGTATCAAGATGGGTTCAGCTTTGCTTCAAAATCATGCCCACACTCCGCAGGTGTACGCTTGGGCCGAAGAGTGCCACCAAAAAAGTTTAGCCTGGTTAAGCGATTTCCAGCAGCTCCAGGCCACTTATCTTAACCACCCCGACGGCCAGAGCGCCGATTGCCAACCTGTTTTTGACAGTCTCCAGGCTTTATTTGCCGGCAGCACAGCTTTGATTTTATCCGGCAGCCAGTTGCACCCCCTGATTGAGGATAGGCTGGCCGAAGCCTATCGCCTGGTTTTAAGAGAATTGACTCACCTTGACCAGATTCAGGCTCAACTTCAAGCGCAAGACCTATCCTGGCTGCTGCCACACCTTGCTTAAAAAGAATGTATTGCTTCAGGTGTACCGCTCATTAAACCATGTCCAAGTTACTCACGCTTCATAATGTCACCAAAAGTTTTGAAAGCCTGATGGCCGTCAACGGGGCCTCGCTGCAGGTTGAAGCCGGGCAAATCGTCGGCCTGATTGGGCCTAACGGCAGCGGCAAATCTACCCTGCTCAACCTCATTTCGGGCGTTATGACGCCGGACCACGGCCAGATAATTTTTGACAGCCACGATATTACCCACCAGCCGGCCGAACGGATTTTTCAGCTTGGCCTGATGCGCAGCTTTCAAGACCCCTCCCTCTTTTTCCGCATGACGGTGCTGGATAACGCCCTGCTGCCGGCCAAAGGGCAGCGCGGCGAAAGACCGGGCCAGGCCCCCTTCCACCGGCTGTGGCAAGCGCAAGAAGCCGAATTGGCCGCCGCCGCCGGTCAAACCCTGGCCGAATTGCAGTTGGGCCGCCATTACACCACCCTGGCCTCAGACCTTTCGGGCGGGCAAATGAAGCTGCTGGAATTGGGCCGCAGTCTGATGGGCCAGCCCAGGCTGCTGCTGCTTGATGAGCCGACGGCCGGAGTAGCCCCCAAGCTGGCTTACAGCATCTTTGAAGAGATTGCCCGGCTGCGCCAAACCCTGGGCCTCACTTTCCTCATCGTGGAGCACCGCCTGGAGATTCTGTTTGATTTTGTGGACACGGTCTTTGTGATGCACGCCGGCAGCGTTTTGGCTCACGGCGCTCCCGCCGACATCTCGGCCAACGCCCAGGTGCGGGAGATTTATTTTGGAGACTAACGGGAAAAAGGCAGGGGAGCAGGGGGGTAAGGGTGCAGGGGTGAAATTTCTCCTCTGCTCCCCCGCCCCCCTGCTCCCTGGCTCAAGGGGGGTATAACTTGACCCTGCTCACCATCCACCAACTCACCGCCGGTTATGGCAAACTGGAAGTGCTGCACGGGGTTGACCTGGCCGTAGCCAAAGGTCAATTCACGGCCATCCTCGGCCCAAACGGCAGCGGCAAAAGCACGCTGGTCAAATCCATCTTTGGCTTGACCCGCATCTTTAGCGGCGCCATTACCCTGGATCAAACTCCCCTGGTGGGCCTGCCCACCGAGACTATTGGCCGCTACGGGCTGGCCTATGTGCCCCAGCGCGAAAACGTTTTTACCGGCATGACGGTGCAAGAGAATCTTCTGCTGGCTGTGCGCCAGATGAAGAAAGGGGCGGCCGAAGCAGCCCTGGCGGAAGTGTATCAGATTTTCCCCATCCTGGAACAGCGCCAAAAGCAGCGCGGCGGCCGGCTCAGCGGCGGAGAACGCCAAATGCTGGCCATCAGCCTGGCCTGGCTGTCCCGGCCGCGGGTGATGCTGCTGGATGAACCCAGCGCCGGCCTCTCGCCCCTTTTTGTCAAAGAGATCTTTCGGGTGCTGCGCCAACTGAGCCAGGCCGGCCTGACCCTGGTGGTAGTAGAGCAAAACGCCCGCAGCGTGCTGCGCTGGTGCGATTACGCCTACGTGCTGCGAGAAGGCCGGGTGGCCTTTCAGGGCAGCGCCGCCAACATCCTGGCCGATGAGGAAACGGTCAAGGGGTATTTAGGAGTGGGAAGGAACTAGGAAAATTTGGAAGATCGGAGGGTTGGGAGTCTTTTCCAGTCTTCCGGCCTGCCAACCTGCCAATTTTTACGGAGACCCAATGACTTCACCTTCAATCACCATCGCCTTTCAAACCGACAAGCCCATTACAGCCTACGGGCCGATGGCCGCACAGGTGGAGGCTTACGGCTTTGATGGCGTTAGCGTGTACAATGACATGCTGTATCAACCGGCCTGGCTGCCCCTGCTGGAGATGGCTCGCCACACCCGGCGCGTCCGGCTGGGGCCGGCGGCGGTCAACCCCTTTACCTGCCACCCTATTAACATTGCCAGCCATATTGCCCTGGTTGATGAGATGTCGCAGGGGCGAGCCTACCTGGGCTTGGCGCGGGGTAGCTGGCTGGATTTTATCGGCTTAAACCCACCCCGACCGGTTACAGCCCTACGCGAAGCCTTTGAGTGCATGCGCCA
The DNA here is from genome assembly GCA_964505845.1 of uncultured Caldilineaceae bacterium. Classification (GTDB taxonomy): domain Bacteria; phylum Chloroflexota; class Anaerolineae; order 4572-78; family J111; genus DSQQ01. The sequence goes on along the minus strand of CAZDMM010000205.1, from coordinate 3,607 downwards.
CTTACTGCGCCAATCTACCGAGCCATACCAGGGCCAGATCTTTCCCCTAGCCGGGGGCGACTCCCTGCGCTGGAAGATTCATCGCCCCGAGATCCCCTTTTTGCTGGGGACTTGGGGCCGGCAAACCATCCGGGCCTGCCTGCCTCACATCAGCGAAATCAAAATCGGCGGGAGCGCCAACCCCGACGTCATCCCCCAGGTGCAGGCGGCCGTAGCTGAAGCGGCCCGGCTGCATGGCGCTGCCCCTACCACCGTGAGGCTGGCGCTGGGGGCGGTAACGGTAGTGGCCGAAGATGGGCAGGCCGCTCGCCACCTGGCCCGGCGCAAGGTGGCCCTCTACTTGCCCGTGGTGGCCCAGCTTGACCAGAGCCTCCAGCTTGAGCCGGAACTGCTGCAAGGGATTCGCGCCGCCGCCGCTGAATACGATTTTGAGCGGGCCGGCCGCTATATTTCAGATGATTTACTGCGCCGTTTTGCCTTTGCCGGCACACCGGGCGAAGTGGCGCACCAGGCCCAGGAAATCTTTGCAGCCGGGGCCAACCGGGTTGAATTTGGCACCCCGCACGGCCTGACAGCGGCAGAAGGGGTGCGTCTGCTGGGTGAGCGGGTGCTGCCGGCCCTACGGAATCAGGGGTAGGGCCGGTTTTGACTTTAACCACACCTTAGCTATACTATCTCAATCAAACTGTTAACTCTGCCGCGGAAAAATACACTGACGCCGCTTGGACTTAATGGTCCAGGCGGTTTTGTTTCTTCTAGGCAAATTTTTAAAAATGAGGTTATTTACTGATGACAGCTACAAAACTGACCGTACAGGACGGCATGGTCGTAAGCCTTGATTATGTGCTCAGGTTAAGTGATGGCCAAATTATTGACAGCTCTAAAGGCGGCGAAGCCTTACAGATTTTGCAGGGGGCCGGGCAAATTATCTCCGGCCTGGAACAGGCGCTTTACGGCATGGCTATTGGCGAAGAAAAAGAGGTAGAAGTGGCTCCAGAAGACGGTTACGGTGAGGAAGACCCGGAGGCTTACCAGATGGTCTCGCCAGACATATTCCCGGCTGATCTGGAATTGGCTGAGGGTATGGGGCTGCGTTTGCGCGACGAAACCGGCCAGGCGATGGAAGCCTACGTGGCTGACATCGGCCCCGAAGGGATTTTGCTGGATTTCAACCATCCCCTGGCGGGCGAAACGCTGTATTTTCAAGTCAAAATTGCCGGCTTGAGGCCCGGCACCAGCGAAGAAGTGGCTCACGGCCACGTGCATTGATTGGGTGTTTCCTTCCCGGAAGTTGGTGAGAAACCAGTTTCCGGGAAGTTTTTTTGCCTCAGAATGGCGCAGGTATAAAATGAGAATCCTCTTGAGCGCATCATCTGAGGAGAATTATGACAACCAGCCAGCCCAACGACCAATTTGAACTGTATGACCTGGCGGTAGTGGTCGAAAAAATTGAGGGACACTGCACCTGCAATATGGCTGTGGGCGACTGTTTTTACCTGCGCGGCGGCAAAATTTCGCTGCCGCAAGGGAAGGATTTTTGCCTGTACGCCCTGCAATCCGCCATTCCGCTCTTGCCGGCCAAGCAGCGCCTCAACCACCCCGCCGATTGGATGGAAACCGATGCCCGCGTCACCTGCCCCGACCCGGCCTGCCGCCTGATTATGCGGATTGATCGGGTCAACCGCCGGGTGCTGCGGCATGATGATGTCAGCCCGATTGCCTGGGAAACGGTGAAACCTGAGATTTAACGAAAGTGAGGCAGGACGCGCTCACCCAACAAATGGATGGCTTCCAGGGGGTTGGGGCCGAGCGGCGGGCCAAAGCTGAGGTGACGCGCCCCGGCAGCCACCAGTGGCTCCAGCCGGGCAATCAAATCTTCGGGCTGCCCGACCACCCCAATTTGCAGCATGCGGTCATCCACCAGGCCAATGGCTTTTTCCAGGTCACCTTCGGCCATCACCGCCCGCTCAATGGGGACAAAATCCTGGCGGGTCAGGCCGAGGCGCTCCAAAATTAAATCTCCCAGGGCATGCCCATAGTAAGCCACCTTTTCGGCCAGGGCGCGGCGAGCCGCAGCCCGGTCCTCGGCCAGCGAAACCCACAGGCAGGCGGCAAAATCAAGCGGCGGCAGGGCGTCGGCCCGGCGCGCCACCCCTTCCTCAAGATAAGGCTTAACCCCAAAATAATGCTCCGGCGGAAACAGCAGGGGCAGCACGCCATCGGCGGTTTCACCGGCCAGGCGCAGCATGCCCGGCCCCATCGCTCCCAGGTAAATCGGCGTTACCCGTGGGGCCTTGAAGCGCAAATAACACTCCTCGCTCCAGCGCAGAAACTTACCCTGCCAAGAAACCCGCTCGCCGGCCAGCAGCCCGCGAATGGCGCTGACGGTTTCACGGAGCGCGGCCAAAGACGGCCCGTGCGATAAGCCCACCCACTGCAAAAAGTCTGACGCGCCGGCCGCCAGGCCCAAATTAAAGCGGTTATGCGAAAGTTCATCCAGGGTAGCGGCCAGCATGGCAATTTCGCTGGGGTGAATGGTGTAAGGGTTGAGGATGCAGGTGCCAATCTCGATGGTGCGGGTGGCCGTCGCGATAGAGGCCAGAATGACCGGTGCGCTGCGCCAAAATAGATCGTTGCTAACCCAAAATTGGTGAAAGCCATGCAGTTCCGCTACCTGAGCCAGGGTAACGTACTGAGGTAGGGTCAGGTCATTGTTGAAACGTAAGCTAAAACGCATCATCTTCATGAGTGGTGAGATTCAAATTTTATGAGCCTAAACTTGCCCGGAACCGACCACTGCCTCGGCCTCGATTTCCACCAGGTATTCCGGGCCGACCAATGTGGCTTCAACCAGGGTGTTAACCGGGCGAATTTCACCAAATCGCTCCCCGTGAACCAGGGCCACCGGTTCCCAATCCGCAATATTTTTGACAAAAATCCGGGTGCGGACGACGTCGTGCATGCTGCCGCCGAGTTGGGTAATAGCTTTTTCAATTTTATCGAGGATATAACGGGCCTGGGCGGCCGGGTCGCTGCCGCCTACCAGCCCTTCTGGCCCGGTGGCGGTAGTGCCCGATACGAAAATGCGGTCGCCCACCCGCACGGCGCGGGAGTAACCGGCCAACTCTTCCCAAGTGGTGCCGCTGCCTACGGAACGGCGCTCGATGGTTGAACTCATGCAGCCTCCAAAGGTTCGGTTAAAGTGTGGAGTATACCTGTCTGTTTGGGCGGAGTCAATTAGAACCAAAGAACTTAATCAAGGGCGCAGGGAGGGATAATGGGAGCTGTGAATTTGAGGAAGAAGATAGCTTAACTGTGCGACGCCTTAAATCCGTAAAACCAGGATGGTAAGATCATCCCGCGGCTCAACCTGGCCGGTAAAAGCTGCTACTTCGAGTTTAAGATGGGTGAGCATGGCCACGGCGCTGGTTTTTGGCCCTGCCGCCACCGCCTGCTCCAGCCGTTCAAAACCAAACAGCACCCCCTGAGCATTGGTCGCTTCAACCACACCGTCGCTGGTAAAAACAACCAAATCACCTTTGCCGAGTTTGATCATAGCTTCGGTATAACCGGATTGGGCCCCCAATCCGACCCCTAACGGCAAGCC
>CAZDMM010000204.1:0-10607 GCA_964505845.1 uncultured Caldilineaceae bacterium | reverse complement strand
GATTCGGTTTATTTTGAGCATCATGTTTTGCTGTGGAAGGATGCTACGGTACCGATGAGCGTTATGCCGCTCTCTGGAGGCATAAAGCGCGCCCTGGCCGGCATGCCCTTTATCATCAGCGTCGCGCACGGGCCGGGCCGCATCGCCTTTTCGCGCGACGCCACCGGTGAGTTGGTGGTCATGCCGCTGCATCCGGGCGTAGAATTGGATGTGCGTGAGCATGCTTTTCTGCTGGCCTCCCACCATATTGACTATACCTATGTTCGCATCAAGGGCTTGCGAAACATTCTCTTTGGCGGCCAGGGCATGTTTATGGACCGCTTTATTACCACCACTGCACCGGGCTTGCTGCTGCTGCACGGTTACGGCAATGTTTTTGAGCGTACCCTCAAGCCGGGTGAAAGCATCATGATCGAGCCAGGCGCTTTCTTATATAAAGATGCCTCGGTCACAATGAACGTGGAGTCCCAAAAATTAACCACCGGCCTGTTTGGTGGAACCAGCATGAACTTGGCCCGGATGACCGGGCCGGGCCGGGTGGGGATTCAATCTATGTATGTTCATCATAACACCGAATAAGAGGAAGCATATCCGATGTATGAGCTAAATCAGGCTGCTCGTTCCTATACTTGTTCCTGGTGCGGTACGGTCAGCGACGGCGCTTCATTAAGTTGTCCTGCCTGCGGCGCTACGGTTGACGTGCGCGCTATTATCACCAAATCAGAATGGTTAGAGCTGCCGGGCCGCAAGGATATGGCCAAGCTCCAATTTGGCAATTCTTTTTGCCAGATTGAAGGCGCTTATGTCCCGGTGGCCGAGATGAACCTGGCCGCCGGAGACGGCGTTTATTTTGCCCATCATGTTCTGCTGTGGAAGGATCCCCAGGTAAACATTACCGCCATGTCCCTCAAAGGGGCCTGGAAACGGCTGTTAGCCGGGATGCCCCTGGTGATGGCCCAGGCCTATGGACCGGGTTACATCGCTTTTTCTCGTGATGCGCCGGGTGAAATGATTGCCCTGCCCCTTCAGCCCGGCCAGGCCGTTGACGTGCGGGAGCATCTCTTCCTGGTGGCTACCCAGCATGTGGCTTATGATTGGTTTCAGAGCGGCATCTGGTTTACCACCAAAGATGGCGATGAGCAAGAAACGCACTATCCCATTGGCATGTTTATGGATCGTTTTTCTGCTTTGCACACGCCTGGTTTGCTCTTGCTGCACGCTGCCGGCAATGTTTTTGTGCGCCAGCTTGGGCCGGGCCAGGCTATCTTGATCAAACCCACCGCCCTTCTCTTTAAAGACCCTTCCGTACAGATGCAGCTTCATATCGAACAGCCCAGAGGAACGTGGCGCTCGTGGGCCGCCTGGGGAGAACGGTATCTGTGGTTACGGCTGACCGGGCCAGGCCGGGTGGCGGTGCAATCGGCCTTTAAGCAGATGGAAGATAATGGCCGCAATATTATCAGGCACTCCGGCGCTTCGTGGCAGCGTTGGTAGCTTATCTATAGAAAAGCGCCGGCCAGAATTTAAAACAAGTACCGTAATAAATAAAAAGAGCCTCGCTTCAGTGCGAGGCTCTTTTTGTTTAGTGACTACAACTCCAGGGGGTCATCAGGATTCGCTTTGTCCCACAAAGCTTTATAGCTGGCGTCATCCAGGCCAATATTGGCCTTGTTGCGGATAAAGCCGGTGTAGGTTCGGGGCGCGTTAATGTTTTGGCGTAAAGATGCGTCGAGCCGCAGATTAATACTAATCTGGCCGTGCCGGTCAATACTGGGGCTAAAGGTGCCAATGCCGGGTAATTTTACCGGTGTGCCCTGGGAGTTAAAGAACAGCAGGGCTTCTTTGAGTTCTTGCAGCAGGCGCAGTACATCCCCTTTGTTGATACTGGTGCGCATAGAGAGCCAGACGCTAAGCTGGTCAAGCTGGATGCAGTTCACCTTCCCGGAAGCTGATTCGAGGTCAAATTGCCTGGATTACGAGACGGTTCTTGAGCTTAAATCCAGCTTCCGGGAAGGTTTTTGCCATCTACCGTATAAGCCCTGATTTTTAAAATCTTTAGAATTTCAAAGAGATAATGCAGCCCCTTGTTCATTCGCGGTTTTGCCTGCCATGCTGCCCCGCTGCAGGTGCGTCTCAATTCTTAGGGTCAGCACACTCTAAAAGTCTCAAAACCTTTAGAGTCTCCTAAAATCTGGGATAAGCCCTTATTTACAAAAGGGTTGAACATGCCTGCGAATCATGTTAAAATAAGGGCCTATTCAAAAACCCCGCCCGGTTGGGCATCTTTCCCTGACAGCAAGCCGGCCAATCTGAGCTGGCAAAAGCTTTTAGCCCGGCTGCCTGTGCTTAACCCGGTGTGGGTAGAGATGAAAGAGAGGGGATATGACAGACTATTCCGCAGAGCTGGCAGCCTTTGCGGCCCGTCTGGAAGCTGAAGCGGAGGCGGTTCGGGATATTTTTCAGTATTGTCTGGCCATGCTGCAAGTTGAAAGGCGCCAGGCCCGGCTGGTTGCCATTGAATTACGAGACCGGGAACCGTGGTGCATCTTTAAAACGGCGCAAGGGGAGCAGTTTAGTTTGATCAGGCCGCCCCTGACTCAGACCGAAGAAAGCGCCATGATTGAGCTGGCGCGAGGGATTTTGTACCAAAAGCAGGATGAGACGCTGCTGTCGCCTCTGGCCGGGGTAGAAGAAGAAGCGCCGGACGAGACTGACACGCCGCCCGAAGTTTCGCCAGAAACTGCCGCCCCTAAAAAAGCAAACCGGTCCAGCTTGAGTCAGGCCGATAAGACCGCTAAAACATTGGTGCAGTTAATCAGGCAGGCCAGGTTAGCCGCCAAAAACCTCCAGGCAGTCATAGAAGAAACCCGCCAAGTTACAGCGGCGGCCCGGACGGCCATGCTTGAGCAGCGGTTAGTCCTGGCAGAGCTGCGCAGCGCCGGCCGTGAGTATAAACGGCTGAACCAACAAAGGCATGCCTTGCCGCCCTTTAAACATCCCACGAGCGATAGAGATAAGCAAATTACCCTGGCCATTTTGGATGGGGTGAACCTGGCCGAGGCTGCCCGCACCTTTAACCTCAGCGACGGCCGGATCAAACAAATCCACCTCAAGCAGTTGCGCCGGCTCTATCGCCTGCAAGAGGTGCTTGAGCTAAGCTATGAAGACCTGGTAGCCATTAGAGACCAGGAACAGGCCTCTTTAAGCCGGCGACAGCGGCCGGATGCCGGCAAGGTCAAGGAACTGCTGGAAAAGATGTGGGCCTACGATGAATCATAGGGTGAGACCCTAAAGGTCTCAAAGACCTTTAGGGTCTTTAAAAATCTGGGATAGACCCGAATCGTAGTTTCTTATTGACATCCCCCTTAGCCATACTACAATATCCTGTCATCCTAAAAATCATGAGGTTAGCTTTGTGGCTATATTGGGGGGGATTGGCGCTATCCTGCAAACAGTTCTATTATAAGGTTGATTACTCGCATGCTGTAATCTCGCCTGGTTTTTGGGAGATTCTCAGAAGCGCGCAGTAAACCGGAGGTGGGTGTGCAGCGTTTTCGTTTTAGTCCTGCTTTACCGCAAACTCCCGCCTTTACCCTGGGCGATGGCCTGATTCTGCTGGGGCTGGCGACTCTGCTTTATATCGGGGTGCGCCTGGCTTTTAACGCCCCGGAGGTTGTAACCGGGCCGGACATTTCTCTCTCACCGCTGGCTATTCCCTGGTACGCTTTGCTTTCTATTGGGCGCATGGCCGCCGCTTATTTTCTTTCCCTCTTGTTCAGCCTGTTTTATGGCTATGCCGCCGCTCGCAACCGCACCGCCCGCATGGTGCTGATGCCCCTGCTGGATGTGCTGCAAAGCGTGCCGATCCTCTCCTTTTTGCCGGTAGTTTTGCTCGGTTTTGCCGCGCTCTTGCCGGAGAACTTTGCCGCCGAACTGGCCGCCGTCGTCCTCATCTTTACCTCGCAAGCCTGGAATATGACCTTTAGCTTTTACCAATCCATCTCTACCCTGCCCCTGGAGCTGCGTGAGGCCGCCGCTATCTTTCGTTTTGACCCCTGGATTCGCCTGAAAACCCTGGAACTGCCCTTTGCCGGCATCGGCTTATTGTGGAACAGCATGATGAGCTGGTCGGGCGGCTGGTTCTTTTTAATGGCCGCCGAAATCTTTCATGTTGGGTCGCGTGACTTCAGGCTGCCCGGCCTGGGTTCTTATCTACAAACGGCGGCCAATACGGGCAACCTGCCGGCGGTGCTGTGGGGGGTAGGCGCGCTGGTGCTGGTGATTGTGCTGCTGGATCAGTTGGTTTGGCGGCCGCTGCTGGCCTGGGCCGACAAGTTTAAGATCGAAATGGTAGAAGGGGACGAACCGCCCACCTCCTGGTTTCTGGATGTGCTGGCTCGCTCCTGGCTGGTTGAGCAGTTTGGCGAGCGCTTGTGGCGGCCTTTTAGCGACCGGCTGGATGGCGGTTTGCAGCGCCGCCTCAGCCGCCATCTGACTCCGCCCGAACTGGTTGAAACTGAGGGGCGTCCTTCCTGGGGCGCCCTTGCCCTGGCGGTGCTTTTTGCCGGGGGAGTGCTGGTTGGAGGCTATCGCGCCGCAGTTTTGCTGCTGACCTTGCCCGGCTCAACCTGGGTGGAGTTGGGCCTGGGCCTGGGCGCTACCTTTCTGCGGGTGGCGGTTTCTCTGGGGATTGCCTTGCTCTGGACTATCCCGTTGGGGGTTGCTATTGGCACTAACCGCCGGCTGGCCACTTTGCTACAGCCGCTTGTGCAGGTGGTGGCGGCCATTCCGGCCACGGCCCTGTTTCCGGTGCTGCTGCTGGCGCTGCTCAAGTCGCCGGGCGGGTTGAATCTGGCCGCTGTCGTGTTGATGCTGATGGGCACGCAGTGGTATCTCTTGTTTAACGTGATTGCCGGTGCGGCGGCCATTCCCCTGGATTTGAGTTACACCACCGATTTGCTCCGTTTGGCCTCGTTAGACCGCTGGCGCACCCTGATTCTGCCGGCGCTCTTTCCTTATATTATCACCGGGGCTATTACGGCCAGCGGGGGAGCCTGGAACGCCAGCATTGTGGCCGAGCATGTTGAATTTGGCGGCCAGACCTACATGACCACCGGCGTGGGCGCGATTATTGCCCGCGCTACCGGGGCGGGTGATTACGCCTTGCTGCTGGCCGGAACCCTGGCGCTGGTAGGCACTGTCGTATTGATTAACCGCACTTTCTGGCGGCGGCTCTATCAGGTGGCCGAAGAACGGTATCGCCTGGAGTAGCCTGGTAAGGAGGATGCTATGACCGGCCTGACCACAAGCAGTTTTAATGATACCCTCTTGCACTTGCAGCACGTTGTCAAAGCCTATGAGCGCGGCTCGAAGCAGTTTGTGGCGGTGCAAGATGTGAACCTGAGTCTTAGAACGGGCGAGTTTGTGTGCCTGTTGGGGCCGTCTGGCTGCGGCAAGTCAACCCTGCTGCGCATTATCACCGGCTTGAACACGGCTTCGAGCGGGACGGTGCTGTACCGGGGCCAGCCGCTCCGGGGCGTTAACCCTTATGCTACCATTGTTTTCCAGACCTTTGCGCTGTATCCCTGGCTGACGGTGCAAGAAAACGTGGAGATTGCCCTCAAAGCCAGGGGCATCCCCAGGCATGAGCGCACCGAACGGGCCTTAAAATTGATTGATGTGGTGGGATTGGACGGCTTTGAGTCGGCTTACCCACGAGAGTTGTCTGGGGGGATGCGCCAGAAAGTAGGTTTTGCCAGGGCGATGGCGGTGGAGCCGGAGTTGTTGTGCCTGGACGAACCTTTTTCGGCCCTGGATGTTCTGTCGGCCGAAGCTTTGCGGGGCGAATTGATGGAACTGTGGCTGAATAAAACGATTCCGACCAGGGCAATCTTGATGGTCACTCACAATATTGAAGAAGCGGTTCTGATGGCCGACCGGATTGTAGTGATGGGTAAAAATCCCGGCCACATTGTTACGGAACTGACCGTTGGTTTGCACCATCCTCGCCACCGCAAAGATATTGCTTTTCAGGGCCTGGTGGATAAAGTGTATGCGGCGGTGGCCGGTCAAACCAAGCCTGAATTTGAAGCCCTGGGCACGGCGCCCGGCCAGCCGGGCTTAACCCGGCCTTTGCCGCATGCCCGGCTCAATGCCATAGCCGGTTTGCTTGAAAAATTATCGGAGGAAGGGGGACGGGTTGACCTTTACCGGATGGGGAGCGAACTGGTGTTAGAACTGGATGACCTGCTGCCCCTGGTAGAAGCTGCCGAGCTGCTGAGTTTTTTGACGGTGCAGGAAGGAGATTTGCTGCTGACGCCTTTGGGCGAGGCTTACGCCCAGGCCAGTATCCTGGCCCGCAAAGAAATTATTGCCGGGCGGGTTTTACGGCTGCCGGTTATCGCCTGGATCTATGAAACACTGCAACGAGACGATAACCGGCGGGTAGCCTGGAATTATTTCCACGATGAATTACAGGCTGACTTTGGCGATTTTACCGAGCAGCAGTTGGATTTGGCTATAAGCTGGGGCCGGCACGCCGAACTATTTGCCTATGATGATGATACCGGCGAGTTGTATCTGGAGTAGGCAGCCGGGACGCCGTAATTGTTTCCCCCTAACTTTTTGTAACCTCTAATCTTTTACTCAGTTGCCCTGCCGGAACAACGGCAGATATTCGCTGTAGCCCTCTTCTTCTAGCTTCTCAACCGGGATAAAGCGCAGCGAGGCCGAATTCATGCAAAAGCGCAAACCGGTAGGAGCAGGGCCATCATCAAAAACATGCCCCAGGTGAGAGTCGCCGTGCTTTGAGCGCACTTCGGTGCGGAGCATGCCATATTTGCGGTCGGTGCGGGTTACAACGTTGTCCGGCTCCAGTGGTTGGGTAAAACTGGGCCAGCCGGTGCCGGAATCATACTTGTCCAGGGAGCTAAAGAGCGGCTCTCCTGAGACCACATCCACGTAGATACCGGCCTGTTTATTATTCCAGTACGCATTGCGAAAGGGTGGTTCTGTGCCTTCGTGCTGCGTTACTTGATATTGCTCCGGCGTTAAATGTTGTTTCAGTTCTGCCTCGGATGGTTTAGAGTAGGTCTTCATAATTTTCTCCTTCGAAAATAGCCCTCACCCCCAACCCCTCTCCCATTGGGAGAGGGGAGTCGCGTCAGCGACGGGGTGAGGGATTTTCATCGTCGGTGGCGTGCCGCAGGTTCGTGGACACTCCTGTAAAAATGCCCCCACCCCAACCCCTCCCCCGATTCTGAGGAGGGGTTGGGGAAGGGATCAACTTTATTATTGGTGGCGAAGCCGCTTTTTTGCCCAGAATGGGCAGGGCCGGCGGCCTTAATGCGGCTCTACCCCAATTTTAGCATAGAGTTTTTGGGTAATCTGGTCGTGATAAACCTGCCACTTGAGGTCGCGGTATTGTTCGCTGTGGCTGCCGGAAAGAAAACCGATTGGGATTTCAAAGCCGCCGGCCAGGGCTTTGCCGCCGCCAAAGTAATGGCCGGCCTCATCTTTGCCCAGGGCTTCTTTAATAAAGGCGTCGGGGTCAAGGGTCAGGCGTGAGGTGCGCAGCGAACCGACCAGCTTTTCGCGCTGGTCGCTGTCTATCACAATCCCATAAACGATGGCGGTGTGGACATTTTCCTCGGTCATCAGAAAATCGGCGGCCTGGGGCACTGCGTCACGATCCTCGGCCCGTAAGTAGCCAATCCCGGCCATTGAAAAACCTTCCACCACCGTCCGGCCTCCCAGCGCCCGGCGAATGATCTCCATCACCTGCCTGGAGCGGGCCTGGTTCATAATATGCCCCAACAGGTCGGCGTCTCTAAACTGGCTTAAAAAGGCGGCGGCGTGAAAATCTTCAGCCGTAGCGCCGATAAAGTTATGGGTATCGCTGATGATGCCGTGCATCAAGGCGGTGGCCGCCGTTACATGCTCCCGGCGCGATTTGTCCATATGCAGCAACCCCTGTTCCAGATACCCGGCATAAATAGTGGCCGTGGCCCCGGTATGGCAGATATCGCTAAATTCCGGGGCCAGGCGTTCCTGTAATTCGTGGTGATCAATGACCATGAGCGTGGGCACCTGGGCCGCTTGCAGGGCCTGCACAATGGCCTCGCAGGTGGTGCCCTGATTGTCAACAAAGACCGCCCCCTGATACTGGCCCAGATTTACGGATGGATCAAATTGGATCAGATTCAGGCCAAGCAGTTTGACCAGGGCAATGTTTTGCTGGTGGCTGATCTTGCCGCTGTAGATAATTTCCACCTTGATGTCAAACTCGGCGCTGATGAGAAAATGGGCGTAGGCCGAGGAAATCGCATCGGGGTCGGGGTAATCTTGCATCACCACCACATGCTGTTCACCCCGGTGGGCCGCAAATATCTCCGCAATGCGGGGGCGAGCCTCCAGCCGGGGCTGGTCAGGCATTTTCAGAGCGCTTGTATTGTTGGGTTTCATCATCCTCTCCCGTGCAAAAACCCTCTCCCCCGGTTCCACTGGCGCGCGGCAGCAGTTATATTATAGCCAAGATTAGCCTGAGGTGGTAACGGCATGGCTAAAACTACGGCGTTTTGGCAGCAATTACAAGCAGTTTAAGCGCCTTAAGAAGCCTGTTTTCTTTGAGAAAATGGGTTTCTGAACTGCCAACCGGCGCAGACCGGGCTTAAACAAGGCCGGCCAGCCAACCGGCCACCATTGCCACAAATGTAGCGGGGTCCTCACAAACGGGACAATGACCGCTGTTATCAAAGATAACCAGGGTAGAATTGGGCAGCAGGGCGTGCAAGCGCTCGGCCTGCCAGGGGGGGATGGCCCGGTCATGCCGCCCGGCGATGATCAGGGCGGGGGTAAAAATTTCATCAAGCCGGTTCAACTCCGGCTCGGTTAAGGCGGGGGAGGTTTGGCACAGGATCAAGCCGGCCAGCCGCTGGCCGTAACGGAGAGCATATTCTTGGGCCAGCCGGCCGCCCTCGGCATGCCCAAAGAGGAGAACCTGGGCATAGCCCAGAGAAGCCCGCAGCGCGTCCAGTTGGGCCAGGCGGCCGGCAAGCTCAACGGCGCTCTCATTGGGCGGGTTGTTTCCTTTATAATCACAGTAAATGAGCTGGAGCTGTTGGCCCAGGCCATCGAGCCAGGGGCGCAGATAAGTGTGAGGCCGGCCCGGCTCACCGGGCAACAGCAGCATAGGCCGGCCCCGGCCATGCCTGGTGCAGTGCCAGGCATGGTTATTGATTTTGGCCTGCATAGCGGCTGCCGGAATTGTGATTTGACCGGGCCGCCGGGGCAGCGCGCTGTTCCAGGATGGTCTTTAAGCGAGCCAGGCTGACGGCGCAGGCTTTGGCTATGCCTTCGGCGCCGGCCGCGCCGACCATACGCTCGGCGGTTGGATTTTGGGGTAAGTATTGAAAGCGCTGAATCAGCCGGGTAGCCTGTCCTTGCGGCTCTAAAATGAACTCCCACTGCGCCAGGTTAAAATAGCCCTCCCCTTTGGGCACGCCGGCCCGCCAGGCGATACGCCGGTATGGCTCCAGGGCTGTGATCTCGGCCCGGCTGTAACTCTTGGCGCCCCTGACCACTCCGCTCATAAAGAAGAACATCATGATTATCTTCTGGGCCAGGGGCACCGGCGGCGGCCCCTCCTGGGCTTGAAACACCGCGCCTACCCCCACCGGGCCGCTTGAGACCGGCCGGACTCGCTGCAAGTTTTGGACCCACTCCGGGTGCCGGGTAAAGTCGGACAGGTAGGTATAAACGGTTTCAGCCGGTACGTTGATGATCAGGCTGGTTTCACCTTTAATTTCGGGCATAAGAGTCTCCTTTGTCAATACCCTCTCCTCTGGCCTCCCTCTGCTGTGGGGGAGGGGAGACGGTGGGGGCTTATTTTTATGGCCGGCGGTGCGCCGCAGATTGGCGAACCTGGGGCATAGTTTATCAAGCGGGGGCCGGGATTGCCCCAAGCTGCTGCATCAGCCCAAGCTGGTCTACCACCGCCCAATGCTCAACCATCTGGCCGTTTGCCAGGCGGATAACATCAATGACCGAAATGGTCACGGCTTTGCCGCTTGGGGGAATGCCCATAAAGTCGCCCTGGTGGGTGGCTAAAAAGGCTTTGCGCGTGACCACCTTATCGCCTTCTGCTACCTGGTCATAGATGACGGCCCGCAGGTCTGGGAAAGCCCCTTTCAAAAAGGCAAAAAATTGCTTGACTCCGGGTGGTCCCGGCGGCATGCCGGGCATGGCGGTATGGTCTACAAAATCTGCCGCCAGTAGTTCATCGGCGCTGGCGCTGCGCCCCCCCGTGATAAACTCGTCATTAAAGCGCCTGACGATAGCTTTGTTATGCTCGGTTGACATGAAACAGCCTCCTTCGTTAATATCCTCTCCCCTGGCCCCTGGCCCAATCTGGGGGAGGGGTGGAGATAGGTTTAGTCTCTGGGTTATTGATGCTAGGCGTCTTCACTATACAACCCTTTTTAATGGCGCACATCGGTAAAATTACCAATCTCATTACCTATTCTACTGCTGCTAACTTAACAGTAGACTCTATCGGAAATAAGGAAAAGCCAGGTGACAGGCACTTTTGAACACTAAATATAGGTATG
>CAZDMM010000203.1:0-10618 GCA_964505845.1 uncultured Caldilineaceae bacterium | reverse complement strand
GTGGCTGGCCGACAATCTGCGCAAATCCATTGCGCCAGAGGTTCCGCTGGATATGCCTTTGCCGCGCACCCCAGAACGGGAGAACCTTGTCCGCGAGCGTTATCAACAAGCGGTACAGCGGGCTAACATCAAACTGCCGCCCGATATAACCGAAGAGCAATTTTATCACCTTGTTTTGGATGAAATTTTTGGCTACGGCCCGCTGGAAATGTTCATCCGCTCAGATGATGTGCATGAAATCATGGTCAATGGCCCTTATGTGGTTTTTGCCGAAATAAAGGGCAAAGGCATTATCGAGTCTGGTCATAAATTTTTAGATGACGACCATGTAGAGCGCATCATCAAACGGATTGTCAAACCGCTGGGCCGGGTAGCCGATGCGGATCATCCCCTGGTGGATGCGCGTCTGCCCGATGGCTCCCGCGTCAACGCGGTGTTGCGGCCATGCGCCATTGACGGCCCCAACATCACCATCCGTAAATTCGCCAAACATAAGCTGACCATGGAGGATTTGGTCAAATTTGGCTCTCTGACGGCCAACATGGCCGAATTTTTGCGAGCCTGCGTGGTCTCTCGCATGAATATCATCGTCTCCGGGGGGACCGGCTCTGGCAAAACCACTCTGATCAACTGCCTGTCGGGCTATATCCCCGAAGGTGAGCGCACCGTGACGATTGAAGATGCCGCCGAATTGCAGTTAAAACAGCGCAATGTGGTGCGGCTGGAAACAAAAAAACCTTCGCCCGACAGCCCCACAGTGGAGAATGTGAGTGAATGTGTGGTTAAAGACCTGCGCATGAGTCCCGAACGGATTCTTGTTGGCGAGTGCCGCTGCGCCGATGCGTTGGACATGCTTCAGGCAATGAATACCGGTCACGACGGCAGCATGACCACGATTCATGCCAACAGCCCGCGTGATTGTCTCTCGCGCCTGGAAACGCTGGTGTTGATGTCGGGGGTTGAACTACCCCTGCAAGTGGTGCGCACCCAAATCGCCAAGGCCATAAACCTGGTGGTGCAAATCAACCGCATGCGAGACGGCTCCCGCAAGGTAACTTATGTCACCGAAATCCAGGGCATCGAAGGAGACACCCCTATCCTCACCGACATCTTTAAATTTGTAGAAAAAGGTGAAGAGACCGGCAAAGTGATCGGTGAGCATGAGCCGGCCGGCTTGCGGCCCAAGTGTGAAGCAACCTTAAAAAATTATGGCTTTAACTTACCACCCAGCATGTTTATGAAGTGATATTTTTAGTAAAACCCTTCCGGCGGCTCCGGCTATTCCCCAAACACGGCAGCACTCAGGCGCTTGAGCAGGGAGTTTGGCTTTTGGAAGAGCACACTTTTTTGGTAGGACAAAATTATGGTGGTTGACACGCCCCAGGTGCGTTCGAGTTTGGATATTTTATATCATATTACGCGTGAGTTTGACTCTCAGCTAGAGCTAGATCGGGTCATCGAACGGGTGCTGTCGGCCGTGGTTACCACCCTTAAGGTCCATGAAGCCAGCTTGTTAATTTTTGACATGTGGGGAAAGCCGGAAAATCTGCTCCTGGTCAATCAATTTGGGGTATACCCGCTCAATATAGCCGCCAGCGACAGCGTTAGCCACCACCGGATAATCGCCTGGGTTAGAGAGCATCGTCAAGGGGTTTTGATTAAGGATACCACCACCGACCCACGCTGGTTTACCGATGACGCCGGCTCACAGTTTAGCCGGGCTAGAAGCGCCCTCGTCTTACCCGTTGAACTTCAAGAGCAACTGATTGGGGTTCTCACCCTGACGGCCAGTGAGCCGGATTATTTTGATGACGAAACGCTGGCCATGCTCCGCATCATTGCCGATCAGGCTGCCTTTGCCCTGCACAATGACCGCCTGATCAAGGCGGAACAAAAGCGGCGGCGTTTTGCCGATACTCTGGCCTCCATCGCCCATACCATCAATTCCACCCTTGACTTAAACCAGGTGCTTAACCTCATTTTGGAGCAGCTTGCTCTGGTGATTGATTACGATACCTGCTCGGTGCTGCTGCTGGAAGGAGATACCCTCTCGGTACGGGCAGCCCGCGCCTTTGAGGATATGGAAGACGCACTGCATGTCGTCATCACCCTTGACGATGTTGAACAACCCAATTACCAGGCCATTTTACGCCGGCAGCCCATTTTAATTAACGATGTAGACGTCGTGCCCAACTGGATTAAAAGCCCCTCCTCGCAAAAGGTGCGGAGTTGGATTGGTGCGCCGTTGATTGCGCGGGATGAAGTGATCGGCATGCTCACCGTAGACAGCCACCAGGTCAACAAATACACCCACGAAAACCTGCAAGAAGTGGCCGCCTTTGCCGAACAGGTGGCTACCGCCATGTCCAATGCCCAAATTGTAGCTCAATTACGCAACATGGAAGACAGCTACACCATCTTGTTTGAAGATAGCACCGATATGAGCATCATCACCGACTATTACGGCCAGATTATGAATGCCAATCGGAAAGCCTGCCAAATGCTGCGCCGCACCAAAGAAGCTCTCATTGGCAGCCCCATCTCTTTAATAGACCGCCGCTTAACTAATGTTTTGCTTGAAAATACCAAGCGCCTAAAAGCCTGGCGCGAAGTGTCGCTGGAGTTGGACATTACCGATGCCTATCACGAAACCGTGTCGTTAGAGATGAACGCCCGGCATGTAGATTATGGCGGCAAAGACTGCGTGCAGTGGGTGGGGCGTGATATTTCGGTGCGCAAACAAAGCGAAAAGATGCGCCAGGATTTGATTAATATGCTGGTGCATGACCTGCGTGGGCCAGTGGGCAACCTGGTCAACACCATTGAACTGCTACCCATGCTGCTCCAATCGGTTACAGAAGACCCTAAAATCAGCACCTTTTTTGAACTCGCCAAGCGCAGCGGCCAGGAAGTGCGAGATTTAATCGACTCTATGCTCGACGTGGGCCGGCTTGAAGCCGGTGAAATTTACCTGCAGCGCAGCGTGGTAGATTTGGATGAAATCGTCCAGGCCGTCAAAGACCAGGTGACTCAGCGAGCCGCCTCCAAAAAAATGGAACTGGTATTTAACCCGCTCCCCTCCCTGCCGGAAATTTGGATTGACCCGGGCATGATCCGGCGGGTGCTGATCAATTTGGTTGACAATGCCATTAAATATACCCCCCACCAGGGCCGGGTTTCGTTAACGGTTTCTGAAAGCGATAAGGCCCTGCACTTTGCCGTTTCTGACAACGGGGCCGGCATTAGTAAAGAACACCAGGCCCGCATCTTTAACAAATTTTCCCGGGTAGACCATTCCTCCAATGCCCCCTCAGGTGTGGGCCTGGGCCTGGCTTTCTGCAAACTGGCAGTCGAAGCCCATGGCGGCCATATTTGGGTTGAAAGTGAGGGCATAGTGGGCCACGGCAGCACCTTCCACTTTTCTATCCCCATCCTCACCCCACCAGAAGCATGAATTTAGACCTGGTTGCTCAATATTACGACCTGCTTTACACCAATCTGGATGAGGATTGGGACATGTGGCGCAGCCTGGCCGAAATGGCCGGCGGCCCGCTTTTAGAAATTGGCTGCGGCACCGGACGGCTGCTTTTACCCCTGGCCCAGGCCGGGCATCGGCTCACCGGCCTTGATTTATCTCAAGTGGCCCTCGATGCCGCCCGCTCCAAACTCAAAGCAGCCGGCCTGGCCAAAAAGGTTGCGCTCCACCGGGCTGACATGCGAGATTTTGACCTGCCGCAAAAAAATTTTACCCTGGCCTTTATCCCTCTGAACACCTTTATGCACTGCCACACCATAGACGACCAACTGGCCACCCTGGCTGCCATTCAGCGCCACCTGCGCCCAGGCGGCCAGCTTGTGATTGACCTTTTTTATCCAGACCCCACCATGCTGGCAGAGGCCGACGGTCGGCTGTACTTGGAAGAAGAGTTGGTTGATGAGCTAACCGGGCGCATCGTGCAGTGGTACTGGCGGCACGACCTTGACCTGGCCCGGCAAATGCGCCATCTGACTTATATTTTAGATGAGATTGACAACGAGGGGTTAGTTCGGCGCGTGCAAATCCCCATCTCGCTGCGTTATTTTTACCGCTACGAAATCGAACTTTTGCTGCGCGCCAGCGGATTTTATGTAGAAACTATCTACGGCAGCTATAACCTGGAACCTTTTAACAGCCACAGCGCCAAGATGATTGTAGTCGCCACAAAAGAAGTAGACAGTAACCAGTAGTCAGTAATCAGAAGAGGTTGGTCTGACTACTGGCTACTGACTACTTCCATACTGTCTCACATCTCTTCCCGGTACGTTACATTATACTTCTTACGCGCCTTCTGAATAGCCCGGCGCAAAAGCTCATGCACTTCCAGGGGGTTGGAAACGTTATTAAGGATTACCGCCGGCCGGCTTTTATCATGGCTGCGAATATGAATGTCGCCGATATTGAGTGCACGCTCCGTTAAACTTTGCGACACATCAATATCCTGCACCCTCACCAGCTCAATATCTTCTCGATCTTTACCCAACAGACCCTCGGTAATTCTCACCCGTTCGCTGGTTATTTTGTAATGAGTACTGAGCGACAGGTAAGGCCGGCCTTCCCACAGCACCTTTTCCAGCTCGTCATCAGCATCATTGACCGCAGCAGGCGCTGAAGCCGGCTGCCCGCTCACCTGGCCCAGAAAGTCATCCATCTCTTTCAGCACCCCTTCGGTGATAGCGCCGATTAAACGATCCATCTCTGCCTGCGGCACCCCGGAAAGGTTGACCCCGCTTTGAGCCACCGCCTGCCAGATGCCCGCTTTGATTTTAGCCCGCAATTCAGGTAAAGACATACTCCGACCTCCTTCATGATATTGCCTGTCCTTACGGACAAACCTTTGGGTTACAATAGTGAATACGCTAACTCTAACCGAACATCAACACCTTGTCAAAATCAGAAATGCTCCTCTCACCTGTTGACAATTAGGCGCTCATATCCGATAATTGTTAAAAATTACCACTTGTGCCGCTAGGAGGATAAAGCATGAGCCAAGCCGCTGATCATACCCCTTCAAAAACTTTGGAAACCGCCTGGCAGCGCTACGCCGAGTTTGACGCCGAGGCCAAAGCCGCTTCCACCGGCCACCTGACGCTGCGCCGCTGGGTCATCATTCTGGCCGTGCTGGCCACGCTTTTAGCCATTCTCACCAGCCGCTACGGCGACGACCCCAATTACGGCCTAGCCCTCAAGATTGCCCTGATTGCCGCGCCGCTCATCAGTTCCGGCTTCTTAACCTATGCCAACAAACTGCAGCAAGGCGAGCGCTGGCTGGCCCTGCGCAGCGCAGCCGAAGAGATTCTCAAGGAGATTTATTTTTACCGCACCGTTTTGCAGCAGCAAGAAGGGCGCGACCAGTGGCTTACCGAGCGTTTAGCCGCCATCCAGCGCCAGGTCTTTGATAATATGGGGGGCGAAATGGTCATCAAACCCTATCAGGGTTCCCTGCCCCCTTACTACTACCCGGATGACCCTACTAGCGACCCCGGCTACTCCAACCTGCTGGCCCAGGATTACCTGCGCTACCGATTGGACAACCAGCTTAACTTCCACTCCCGCAAAATTGTGCAGCTCCAAAAACTGCGCACCTGGCTGCAAATTGCCGTCATTGTGGTCGGCGGCATCATCAGCCCTCTGCTGGCCTACGCCGGTGGACAATTTGCCGTCTGGGTGGCGCTGACCAGTTCCATTGCCGCTGCCTTTACCGCCTGGCTAGAGCTGCGCCGGCTCGACGCCACCATCAATAACTACAACAAAGTCATCCTGGAGCTAAAGATCATCCGCGATCACTGGCAAAGTTTAACCCCAACGCAGCAAACCGGCGAAGAATTTTTCAAAATGGTCACCGCCACCGAAAAGGTGCTGTGGAGCCAGCACAATCAATATATCACCGAGATGCGCCAGGCCGTGGCCGATCTGCAAGGCAAAGACGGTGACATGCTCTCCCGCGTGATGAACACGCCCGCTTCTTCGGCCCTGGATGCCGCTTTGCTCAAAGAGGCCCAGCAAACCCTCATGGCCGCCACTCCCAAAGCTTTGGGGCAAATCAAAAAACCGGGCGACGTGCTGGAGGTGGCCGGAGGCGTCTTGACCGAAGTGCTGGATAACGTGGCCGAGGTAGCGGTTGACGCTTATCTGCGTCCTAAAACAGACGCCGCCACTCCCAAAGCCGAGGCTGGCCCCGAACCGGAACCGGCTAAAGAGGTTGCGGCCCCGCCCGCCAAAAGCCGGGCGGCCCTGCCCGGCAAAACCCTGGCAGAATTGGCCGCCTCTCCGCCTGCCGACAAACCGGTGATCGTTTCGGTAGAAAAATCGGCCCCCAAAGCCAAACCAGGGTTGGCCCCACCGGCCCCCAAAGCCAAACCCAAAAAAGGACTGCCGCATGCCTTTGTAGTGATGCCTTTTGGCCGCAAACAAGGGCCAGATAATCGCTGGATTGATTTTAACGCCATCTATTATGGCCTGATCAAGCCAGCCCTGGAAGAAGCCGGCTTTGAGCCTTTTCGAGCCGACGAAGAGACGGTCAGCGGCGATATTTTAACCGACATGTTCCAGGAGCTGCTCCTGGCCGACCTGGTCATTGCCGACCTGAGCATTGACAACGCCAACGTTTTCTATGAACTGGGGGTGCGCCACGCCCTGCGCAAACGCGGGCTGGTGCATATTCAATCGGGCCGCTCCTACATGCCCTTTGACATCTTTAACGTGCGCACCGTGCCCTATCACACCGATAAAAATGGCCGCCCCGATCCCGAATTTTTAGAAAAAGATAAGCAGGCTATCGTTACCATTGCCCGTGAAACCTGGGCTTCTAATGAAGACCGGGTCCACAGCCCCATCTTCAATTTGCTGGATGGCCTGGAAGAACCAAGCCGCAAAGCCTTACGGACGCCACTGGCCACCGGTTATTGGCGTGAGTACCATACCTGGGAGGAACGGGTCATTATTGCCGAACGCCAAAAGCGGATTGGCGATGTGTTGCTGCTCACCGAAGAGGTCAGCAATCCGCTTATCAAAGAAGACATCATCAGCCAGGCCGGGCGCGCCCTGCGCAGTTTGGGCCGGCACGAGCTGGCCCTGCAGCAGTACCGGGAGGGCCTCAAAATTAATCCCCGCAATTCAACGTTTCGCCGAGAAGAGGCTTTTCACCTGGGTCGCCTGCACCGCTATGACGAAGCCATTGTCAAGCTAGAAGGGTTGTTGCAAGACGAGCCGGACAACATCGAAGCCACTGCGTATTTGGGCCGCATCTACAAAGAAATGTGGGCCAACGAGTGGAATAATATTCACGATGAAAAAGAACGTATCGCCAAAGCTTATAAAACGGCCTACTGGCTGCAAAAAGCTATTGACATTTATCTCTCCGGTTACCGCCTGGACCAGAATCACCACTACTCCGGCATCAATGCGTTAACTCTATCGGTGCTGCTGGATAATTTAGCCCGCACTGTGGGCGGAGACGATGATCCCGACATTGTATTAATGCGCCAGCACCTGGATGTGCTCAAAGGGGCCGTCCGCTTTACCCTGGAAAGCCAGGCCAGAAAAAATCCTGGCGACTTTTGGGCCGCCGTCTCGTTGGGCGACCTGGCCGTCTGCACCGCCGAAGACCCCAAAGCGGTCGCCAGGGCCTATCAACGGGCGCTCACCCTGGCCGGGCAAAATCGTTTTTCGTTAAAATCTACCCTGGACCAATTAGAATTGCTGCAATCGTTGGGCTTTCGCCCGGAACACGTGGCCGCCGGGGTAGAGGTACTGAGTGAAGCCATCAAAAAACTGGAACAGGAAAACCAACCTGCCGCCGGGGGCCACGGGAAGGGTGAACGCAACGTCTTCCTTTTCTCCGGCCACATGATTGACCGCCCTCACCGGCCTGACCCGCGCTTCCCGGCCGGTATGGAGCGAGAAGTGCGTGAACGCATCGAAAAGGCTCTGAACAAGCTTGATGCCGACGCCCACGATATGGCCATTGTGCCGGGCGCTGCCTGTGGAGGCGACATCATCTTCATCGAAGCCTGTTTAAAACTCGGCATGAATGTGGAAGTGTTGTTACCTTTCCCCGAAGCTGAATTCATCCAGGATTCGGTCAGTTTTGCCGGGGATGAGTGGGTGGCCAGATTTTACAATATCCGCAACCACCCCAATGTTTCTATCCAGCTTCAAACCGATCGCCTGGGGCCGCTGCCGCCCAGTGAAAACGCTTATGAGCGCAACAATCGCTGGGCGCTTTACTCGGCCCTCATTTACGGCATTGACAAGGTGCGGGCTATTGCCCTGTGGGATGGCAAAGGGGGCGACGGCCCCGGCGGCACCGGCCACATGGTCGAAGAAGTCCGCCGGCTGGGCGGCATTGCCGTACACCTGGATACCACCAAGTTTGACTACTGGCAGGCCAAAGGCAAAGTAGGCAAAGTGCTGGATCAGTTGGTGCAGGAGAAGAAGTAGGTTATCTCCGCCGGGCGAACAGACTCCCCAAACAGCCCGGCGGCTGAGGTTGAGGTGTCGGCGTTGGGGTGGGAGGCTGTGGCGTTGGCGGGGTTGGCGTTGGAGGTTGTGGCGTTGGCGGGGGAGGCGGCGATATGCTGAGGGCCTTCTGATACGCAGTGAAAGCATCCACCTTGCCCACGCCCTGCTCGTTGGGCTGCGCGCCAATGCTGACGGCGGCGGCCAGCATTTGAGCTTTGACCTGTTCGGCGGTGAGGCTGGGGTTGGCTTGCAGCATCAAGGCTGCCACTCCGCTGGCATGCGGTGTGGCCATGCTGGTGCCGTCGCTGGCAACGTAACCATCCTCAATGACCGTACCCAACCGAGTACCCACCGCCTGCGGGGCGATAATCCCCACGCCGGGGAAAACCACATCCGGCTTGATGCGGCCATCGGCGGTGGGGCCGCGTGAGGAGAAGCGGGCCATCTGGTCATTGTCGGTGATCGCCCCGACCGTAATCACAAAGCGGGCGCAGCCGGGCGAGCCGACCGTTTTTTCATCCGGTCCCTCGTTGCCGGCGGCGATGCACATCACCACCCCGGCCTGGCGTACCGCCTCATCACACAGGGTCGAGAGCGCATCCGTGCCGTCACACGGGCCGGGGCTGCCCAGCGACAGGTTGATAATCTGCACCTTCTGCTCCAGCACCGCCCACTCGATCCCGGCCATGACCCCGCTGGTGGCGCCGCTGCCGTTGGCCCGCAGCACTTTGGCAATGTACAGGCTGGCTTCCGGGGCCACCCCCACATATTTGCCGCCCGACTTGGCTCCACTCCCGGCGATGGTTCCGGCCACGTGCGTGCCATGCCCGTTATCGTCGCGGGCGCTCTCGCCTACAAAGCTCTTCATCGCCACAATGCGGCCGGCAAAATCAGGGTGGGTGTCATCAATACCCGTGTCTACGACACCCACCTTGATGCCCTTCCCTTTCAACCCGGCTGCCCACACCTTAGGCGCATTAATTTTGGGCACAGAGGTATTCAAACAGGTGTAAACCGGTAAATCGGGCCAGATTTGCTCCACCTCGTCATCCTGGCTCAAGGCTTCAATATGAGCCGAGGTGGCTTTTAACGCCTCACCGGGGAAGAGTGTGAAGATGGGCAATTCGCTAGTCAGCGGGCTGCGAGTGGCCGCCGCAGCCCGAAAAAAACCCTCTTTACGCCGCACAATCACCGGGATAGGTTCGTGGTTGGGCAAAGCGTTCATCTGGCGTTCCAAAACAGGAGAAATTTTAGGAGCCATCAGTCAATCCTTTCTGGCTGTAAGCTAAATGTAAAATTTTTCCAAAAAATTGAGCCGAGATTAGGAGATTAGGGAATTTTTTCTTATTTTTTAATCTCCTGATCCCCAAATCCCGGCAAAAACCCTTTTTGGAGGGCCATTATGTCGAATGTTCAACGGGCCAACGTTAAACGTTCAACGCGCTGACCGGCGCATCCAACTCCACCGAGATGACCCACTCCTGGTCCAACAACTTCAAAGCGTCTCGACCGGGACAGGAGACGCCCACGCCGGGCGATAATTTAAAAACTTGCCGCACCTCAATGCCATTGGCGGCCAGCCAATCCAGGTGGGGCGTGGGGTCGCCCGTAGTCCGCACAATCAAATCCACCGCCCGATTGGGCATGTCGTGCAAGCGCTGCTCTAATTTTGGGTCAATCGTTGCCATGATTACCTCCGTAAAAATAGAGATTGGAGATTGGAGATTAGTAATTGGTAATTGGTAGTTTGCCAATCTCCAATCTCTAATCTCCAATTACCAATTACCATAAGATTTTACTTCCGCTTTTTGTTCTTTTTGCGAGACGCCTGGGCCATCTTGCGTTGAGCTTTTTTCTTGGCTTTGGCTTTTTTGTCGCCTGAGGCAGCAGGCCGGCTAAAAGGTGAGTCAAAGCCGCCGGCAGGCGAGTAACCGAAAGGTAACGATGGCGGCAGGGGTTCGGCCTGGCCGGATAACAAGGCTGCATTGTAAGCCGTCATGAAAGCCTGGTTTCCTTCATTGGTCGTCATATCAAAGCCGGCGGCCTGCCCTTGCATAAAAAAGGATTTGGGTGTGACCAATTTGAGTTGTAGTATAGGGCCTTGTGCCCGTTTTAGGC
>CAZDMM010000202.1:0-10639 GCA_964505845.1 uncultured Caldilineaceae bacterium | reverse complement strand
AAGAAGTGGGCATTTCTGCCGAGAAGTTAAGCCTGATGGCCCAAACCTTACAGCAGCTCATGGCAGAGTTTAAGCTCTCCAGTGCAGCCACCTCACCGGCAGAAGTGGTTGAGGAAGAGCCAATTCCAGAGCCAATACCGGCGCCGGGCGAGGTCGAATTTTCTCCCGATTTTAGTCAGAGTTTTGAGAACACAGCCTTAATTATGAATAATGGCAAACATTAAGTTCAGTGTATAACTTTTATCAAGCAGGATTGGTTCTGTGGGACAGGTTTTACACTTGTCGCACAGAACCGCCTGAAATCCTTGACATATCTTTTGGTATGGGGGGATTGAATTTCAATTTAATTTTCGGTATAATTTTGGCAAGTACAATGCGGCTTTGATTATGACAAGCTATTTTCCCAACCACATTGATTTATAATGACAGTCAGAGGTAATCAACGCTATGTCTGAACTAGGAGATTTAACTACAACCCGTGAGACGCTGCGAGACGTGGCCCGTATTGTCAAATATACCCGGCAAACGCTGGCTAATGTTGTCCAGGAACAGCGGTTAGCCGGACGAACGGTAAGCCACCGTCCGGGTCAACTCTCCGACACACTCCAACACCTGGGCGAGGTGCGCGAAGGATTCATCATCAGCCAGCGCACCTCCGACCACATCAGCCTGTCTGAACTGCGCGCCCTGGTTCAACAGGTGCTGGTAGAGTGGAATTGGCTGGAAAGCTTGAATCTGACGGTACTCCCGGCCGATGAGGTTGAATCGGCCCAGCAACAACTGGTAGCATTTAATCATGCTTTGGTTACCCTGGCCGTGCTGCCTCGCCTGCCGGCCAGCGCCATCACTTTTCCCCAAAAGCGGCCCAGCTATGCCGACATGCCTGCGCCCGCTCTCCCCGGTGACCTTTTGAATCGCCTGGATGAGATTGAGCGGGTAATTTACCAGGCCGAAGCGATGCCCAACAAAGCCCTGGAATATAACTCATTCCGGCGTACCTACGCCTTTTTTGAGGCCGGGGCCTGGCTGGTTAATAATTACCTCGATCCTTTGCTAAAAGATTGAGTTCTAAATCTCCTGATTTTTCTAACACACCTCTTATATTCCTCTATCACGATTCTAACAGGCCCTTCATACAATGAAGGCGTAAAAGTTAGTAAACATTCCTGCCTAAATCACAAGTTAGAAAAAGATTTTTAGTAGTAAAGGAGAGATAACTATGTTACGACAACCTTTTAGCCGATATAATGTGGCCAGCCCCTGGCAAGAATTTGAGCAGATGCGACAGGAGATGGATCGCCTATTTGATAGTTTCTATACCAGCCCGCGCCGGCAGGTTGCGCCTGGCTTTCCCGCGATGAATGCCTGGACCAATAAGGATGGGGCCGTTATTACGGCCGAGTTGCCCGGCGTCAACCCCGAAGATATTGACATCGCGGTGGTAGGAGAAACCCTCACCCTGACGGGCGAGCGTAAACCGGAAACGTTGCAGAATGGCGAAAAATTCCACCGCCGCGAGCGAGGTTATGGCAAATTTACTCGCACTTTCCAGCTCCCCTTTGCCGTTGAAGCGGATAAGGTTGAGGCTGTTTTTGATAAGGGCATTTTGCACATCTCCCTGCCCCGCGCCGAAGCCGATAAGCCCAAGAAGATTGCCATCAAGACGGCATAAACAATAGAGTGTTGAGCGTAAATCGTAAAATCTTAAATTGGAGGTAATTATGGCAACTGAGACTAAAGAATTACAGGCTCAAGAAACTGAGAAGCAAGAAGTAGCCACTGTCAACGGTTCGGAGCGCACGCGCGCCCGCAAGGCTTACGTGCCCCGCGTAGATATTTTTGAAACCAAAAATGAAATCGTTGTTGTAGCCGATATGCCCGGCGTGGATGAGAAATCCGTAGATATTACCCTGGAAAAGAATGTTCTGACCATTGACGGCTATGTGGAGTCAATTCGACCCGACAACTACAGCCTGGCCTATGCCGAGTATGAGGAGGGCGATTACCACCGCCGCTTTACCCTCTCCGATGAGGTAGAACGAGACAACATCGAGGCGGCGGTCAAGAACGGCGTCCTGCATCTACATCTGCCCAAAGCCGGCCCGGCCAAGGCCAAGAAAATTGAGGTTAAGGCAGCTTAAGAAGTGACCACGGACGGGAGACCGCTGACCGCAGTTTCTCAACCCTGTCTCCGGTCTGCAGTCCCCGGTCTGTAGTTTGGCAAGGAGGTAACTATGGCTCTTACAGACTTGGTCCCCTGGAAATGGGGCGAAAAGAATGTACCCGTTAAGCGGGAGGAGGCAGACCCCTTCGATGCGTTGCACCGCGAGATAGATCGCCTGTTTGATGATTTTATGGGCCGTGGATTTGACCTGGCCCGCTTTGGCGACTTCTTTACGGATCGCTCCAGCGCCTTCAATCCACGGGTTGATGTTACCGAGAACGAGAAGGAAATCAAAATAGCCGCAGAATTACCCGGTTTGGATGAAAAAGATATTGAAGTTTCATTGAGCGGCGACTTGCTGACCATCAGCGGCGAAAAGAAGGCCGAAAAGGAAGACAAACGCGAGAACTACTACCGCATGGAACGCTCTTATGGTTCCTTCCAACGCTCGGTGGCCCTCCCGGTAGAAGTGGATGCCGAAAAGGTTGAAGCCACCTTTAAGAACGGGGTCCTCCAGATCACTTTACCCAAACTCCATCCCGAACAGGAAGTAAAAAAGAGAATTCCAATTAAGACCAGTTAAGGCAAGATGACATAAAACAGCCACCGTAGAAACTACGGTGGCTGTTGTTTTTAGGCGCAGCGCATCTTCCCGGAAGTTTTAGAACTTCCGAGAAGGTCGAATCAATCCAAAAGTTCCTTTACGTTTGCTTGCACCTTGCGGACAGCCTGGGCAATGTCGTGCATTGCCTCCGCCGGAGCCAGCAGCATGCTCTGGGGCAGCCAGATGGCCTCGCTGGCGCAGGCCCGCTCGCTCACCGGGCACAGTTCCACAAAATCGCCGTAATCCAACTCCCGGCCATATACGCTGGCATTGACAGGATAAGACCCGCCCATAAAATTCTTTTCCAAAAACATGGGGTTGCGATAGAGCGGCCAGATGTACCCGGCAAACGCACCCGTGATACCCTCGGCCTGGAGCGCCTGCACAAACCTGGCCTTGGGCAATCCTCCAAAAGCCTGGGGCGAGTAGCGAAACATGTAAATATGGTAGGCGTGAGTGGTGGTGGTAGGCAGCGTGGTCAAAGGAGCAATCCCTTCAATTTGGCTTAACAGGCTGTCCAGCAGGCGGCCGTTGGCCTGGCGCTGCGCTACCTGCTGCGGCAAGCGGGCCAGTTGGGCCGAGAGAAGCGCCCCCTGGAACTCGGTCATGCGGGCGTTAGAGGCCAGCATAAAATGGCAGTACCAGGGCTGCCCCTTTTTGCGACCACCCCACACCAACATCTCGCACACCTCGGCGTAGGCAGCCTCATTGGTGGTGATAACGCCGCCTTCCCCGGCAGTCATATTTTTAGAAAGCTGAAAGCTGAACGATGCCAGATCACCCAGCGAGCCGCATTTGCGGCCCCGGTAGCTGGCCCCGTGCGCATGCGCCGCATCCTCAATCACCTTAAGCTGATGCGTCCTGGCAATCTCTAAGATGGCGTCCATATCGCAGGGCTGGCCGCCAAAATGCACCGGAATGATCGCCCGAGTCCGCTCGGTGATGGCTTCACGCACCCGCCGGGGATCAAGGTTGTAGGTATCCGGGTCAATATCGGCAAAGATAGGCACGGCCCCCACCATCAACACGGCTGAGGCCGTAGCGATAAAGGTGTAAGGCGGCACAATCACCTCGTCGCCGGGCTTAACGCCGGCCGCTCGCAGGGCAATCTCCAGGGTCACGGTTCCGTTGGCGGCGCAAATACCATAGCGGCAGTCGTGAGCCTGGGCAAAATCTCGCTGAAAGCGGGCTACGGCGCTCTGCGGGGCGGCTTCGTCTTCGGCCAGTTCGACCCCCTGGCCGTAGGCGTGTCGCCACCAATGGCCGGAACGAAAAACCTCCAAAAGCGCCTGCTCTTCGGTGTGGTCAAAGACCGGCCACTGGGGCCAGGGGGCCGTGCGGACAGGTTGTCCGCCGCTAATGGCTAAGGTACCCATAATATTCTCTCCTATTGGTCTGAATCAAAGCATCATCTTGAAGCGGTTGATGATACGCTCTTCTGAATCAGGCGCAAAGGGGGCCGGCTGGCGGTAAAAGCGCCAGGCGTCGGACACTTCATAGCCGCCCTGCCCCAACGCCCGGCGATCCGGCACATAACCGACCAGCGGCGCGGCGCACGTGACCGGCAAGATGTCCCAATCTGGCCGCAAGGCTTGCATCCGCGCCCCGGTGACGGCAAATAATTCGGCCGCCGCTGCCGCCAGAACCAGCTTGCCAAACCGCCAGGTAGAGAGCCGCACCGGGCAGCCGGGTAAAGGCCGGCCCGCATCGAGGGCGGCCAGGGTGCGCCGCCCGGCCTGGGCCAGAGCCAGCGCGGCGTAGCCCGCTTTGTCACGATCCGGCGGCTGGCCCGGCTGGAAGTTCATAATGTTGCCCAAAGAACGGACGGCCTCCTGAACCTGGGCCGAAAGCACATCCCCCTGGGCAATCCGTTCCAGGTTGGCGATCCACCGTTCAACCTCGGCGCGAGGCGGCAGTGGGGCGTAATCGAGCAGCGCCTGGCCGGCGGTAACGCGCAGGTCAGCGGCAGGCAGGGGTCGAAATTGGCCGGGCAGCGAGCGCAAATGCGTCATCATCTGCTCTACCCAGGCCAGCAGCTCCGCCCGGCCTGCGGCCACCATAGTAGGATTAATATCGCCGCCCGCGCCGGGTAAAAACAGGCAGAGCGCGCCCAACATCTCCCCCACCCGGCGGGAAAGCTCGCCGGGGATGTCGCCGCCGACGGCCTGGGTGCAAACGGCCACGCCGTGACAGGCAAAATGCAAGGCCGCCGCCACGTTGTGGCCCTGCCGGTTTCGCCACAGCAGCACGGTCAGCCGGTCAGCCACCGGCCCCCGCTCGATGACCGGTGCGTCCGGCTGCAGGGCCATCGAAACCCGGCCATCGGCCAGAATAGCCCGCCGGTTGTAGGTGAGGCCCGGCGCTTGCAGCGTAGCCCGGTGCAGCGTTACCGGCTGCAGCCGGCTCAAGGCCGCCTCGACAGCCGCCGCCGTTTGCCGGCTGAGGAAGCCGGCATAGGCCCGGTCAGGGTCGGCTTCACCTTGCAAGGGCGAGGCGGGCGGCCCGCTGTGGGTATGGGTAGCCACCAGCAGGCACTGCTCTGCGGCCAGCCCGAAGCGGCGCTGCAACTCCGCTAATATTTGCCCGGCCAGCCACGCATTAAGCCCCAAAAGGTCATAATTAATCAGGCAATAAATCTGCTCCTGGCTCTGCGCCGCCAAAACTCGCACCCACAGGGGCGTATCCACCCCGCTGGAGGGCTGGTTCTGGCGGAAGATAAAACCGCTCAGTGGCAGGCCCGGCGGCGGGGTGATTTCGGCCTCGGCTGCGCCGAGGGTGAGCTCGTTACTCATCGCGCTTTGCTTTAGCCACCCAGCCGGGGGCCAAGCCGGTTTTTTGGCCCAGCAGCACATTCAATTGGGCGGCATGCTCCTGCACGTGGCGCATGTTGTATAACTGCAACTCTGCAAAGCTGAGTTCACCCCAGGAGAAGCCGCAGCGTTGACCGGCTTTTTCGTCCGTCAGGGCCTCAAACATGGCTTGACCTTTGCGGCGGCAGTAGACCAGATAGCTCTGCAACTCATCTTTGGTATAGGGCCGCTCTGGCAGCAATCCGGCCGGGTCCAACTCGTCAAGGGTGAAGGGAGCGGGGGGAGCAAAGCCCTCCCGTGAGCCGGAGAGGTAAAGATCGAGCCAGAAGAGGGTATGGTAGACAAGATACCAGAACTCGGCTGACGCCGGTAGTTTCTCATCGGCCCACAGGCGCTCACGCCATAACGCAGCGGGGCAGGCACGCAGAGCATTTTCCAGCATGTCAATAGCCGCCCCAAACTGCGGCCAAATAACCGCTTTCCAATTACAAATATTTGGCATGCCACTCCACCCCTTCCCAAGAGGTGATCTTTTCCGGTACCAGTTTGACCAGGTAGCGGGGCCGGGGTTGGGAGGGTTCCAGGTATTCCGGCCCGTGCTCGCCCAGGTAGCGCACCGCCATGCGCCGGGCTATCTCCAGGGTTAAACCTTCCATCGGCTTGGGGCCTTCCACAATCTCCGCTTTGCCCTCAAACAGCACGCGGGTGTAGGGCGCGCTGTCCAGCGCACAAGAAAGGCAGATATGCGGGTTAGCCTGAATAAAAGGCACAAAGGCCGACTTCTCACGCGGAATAAAATATAAGGCTTCGCCGTCATATTCCTGCCACACCGGGGCAAGGTAGGGCGTCCCATCCGGCTTGACCACCGCCAGCCGCGCTACCACCGGGCCGGCCAAAAATTCCTTGATCTCCTCGTTGGTCAAACTCCGCATTTTCCCCATCCATTCGGGATATTCTGATGTGGACATTATCAAACCTCCTGGCTTAATCTCTTAAAATTCTCCGCATTTTAGCAGGCTATGAGATTATTGAAAAGAGTGAGCTACAGATAATCCCTTACCAGCATGGGAGGTCTTTAAGGTTGTCTTAAACTTGCTTTGAGCTTCGTTTAAGGTCATGCCCCGGCCGGCTGTGGTATCCTGTCGTCAGGATGGGCCGGGCGCCCCGCGGAAGCAGCGAACAAGCTTAATTTTATTGCCTGTTGGCCGGATTGCATATAGAATAATTTCAGGCCCGGCTGAGACAAATTTCTAACAAACTTCTAACAAGAGATTAATCTGGTTTTAATTGTCCTGGCATAAAGATTGAATGGTTTAAAGAAACTCAGGTGGTCTTCTTTGCCCCCGCCCGGCCTCTGGACAGGCGGGGTCTTTATGTTGAAAAAGCAGTAATTGGTAATTGGAGATGAGCAATTACTAATTACCAATCTCCATTTTGAGGAAAGATAAATGATAGAAGTCTCCGACTTGACCAAATCTTACGGCCCCATCGAAGCTCTGCGCGGCATCACCTTTAAGGTGGCGGAGGGTGAAATTGTGGGCTTGCTTGGCCCCAACGGCGCCGGCAAATCCACTACCATCAAAATCCTCACCGGCTATTTGCAGCCCGACGAAGGCGAGGTCATGATAGACGGCCTGGATGTGCTGACCCATACTCGCGAGGTGCAGGCCCGGATTGGCTACCTGCCGGAAAACGCGCCGCTTTACCCGGAACTTACCGTCCAATCTTACCTGAGAATGATGGCCGACCTGCGCGAAATTCCACGCGAAGAGCAGCCGGCCCGCCTGTCGGAGGCTATTTACGCCACCGGCCTGACCGACCGGCTCACCCAACCTATCGGCCAGCTCAGCAAGGGCTTTCGCCAGCGCGTCTGCCTGGCCCAGGCTATCCTACACCGGCCCAAGCTGCTCATCCTGGATGAGCCGACCGTTGGCCTTGACCCCACCCAGATTGTTGAAATTCGCCACCTGATTAAACGGCTGGCCCGCCACAGCACCATCCTGTTCTCCTCCCACATCCTATCAGAGGTTGAAGCCGTATGCGACCGGGTCATCATCATCATGAATGGCCAGGTGAAAGCCGACGCCCGCCTGGCCGACCTGGCCGCCACTACCTCGGCAGTGCTGGTTTTGCAGCAGGAGTTGAGCGGGTTAGACCAGGCCCTCAAAAAACTGAACGGCATCCACCAGATTGAATCCCTGCGCACCCCCGACGGCTACCCGGCCTACCGCGTGACCGGCCAGGAGCGAACCGACCTCTGCCCGGCCATTTACAACCTGGCCCGCCAGGAAAACTGGCCGGTGCGGGAACTGCGCCGTGATGTGCGGACGCTGGAGACGGTGTTCAATCAACTGGCGACCGTATCATAACATCTAAACTAAAACGTAAAACGTGATGCGTAATCTCTAAAATTTGAAGCCAATTTCAACAGCAACCATTACGTTTTACGCTTTACGCAATACGTTTACCTTGACGTAACAAGGAGCATTGTCATGAAACAAATCCTTTCCCTCGTGCGCAAAGAACTGAACGGCTACTTTGGCTCGCCGATGGCCTTGATTTTTGTGGGGGTGTTTTTGGCCGCCACGCTCTTTACCTTTTTCTGGGTTGAAGCCTTTTTTGCCCGGGGCATCGCCGATGTGCGCCCTCTATTCAATTGGATGCCCATTTTGATGATCTTTTTGGTGGCGGCCCTGACCATGCGCCAATGGAGCGAAGAGCAGCAAACCGGCACCCTGGAGATGCTGCTCACCCTGCCCACCCGCCTGGTTCAACTGGTGCTGGGCAAATTTCTGGCTACGATGGTGATGGTGGTAGTGGCCCTGGCCTTAACCCTGTTCCTGCCCATCACCGTGGCCCTGCTGGGCAAGCTGGATTGGGGGCCGGTGGTTGGCGGCTACGTGGCGGCAGTTTTAATGGCCTCGGCCTATGTGGCCATTGGCCTGTTCATCTCCTCCCGCACCGACAACCAGATTGTGGCCTTGATCTTGACCGTCCTGGTCGGCGGGCTGCTGTATGTGGTTGGCTCGCTGGGCGTCGTCCAATTCTTTAGCGACCGCATCGCCGAAATTCTGCGGGCCATCGGCTCCGGCAGCCGCTTTGAAAGCATCGAGCGCGGCGTAATTGACCTGCGCGACCTGGCCTACTACCTCTCCCTGACTGCCCTATTCCTAACCCTCAACGTTATCTCGCTGGACAGCAAACGCTGGAGCAGCGGCCAATTGACCCAACCGCACCGCCAGCGCATGTGGCTCACCGGCCTGCTGGTCGCCCTGAATGTGATTGCTCTCAACATCTGGCTCTTTCCCCTCAGCGGGCTGCGCCTGGATATGACCGCCCAGCGCGAGTACAGCCTCTCGCCCACCACCCGCGATTTGTTGGGCAATTTACAAGAGCCGCTGCTCATCCGGGGCTACTTCAGCGAGAAAACCCACCCCCTGCTGGCTCCGCTGGTGCCTCGCATCCGCGACCTGCTTAAAGAGTACGAAATCGCCTCTAACGGCAAAGCGGTGGTAGAAATTGTTGACCCGCTGACCGACCCCGACAAGGAAGCCGAAGCCAACCAAACTTACGGCATCCAGCCCACCCCTCTGCAAACCGCCGACCGCTACGGCGCGTCGGTGGTCAACGCCTACTTTGACATCCTGGTGCGCTATGGCGACCAGAGCCAGGTGCTCAACTTTCGCGATTTGATTGAAATTCGGCCTACTCCAGGCGGCCAGCCCGATGTGCGCCTGCGCAACCCGGAGTATGATTTGACCCGTGCGGTCAAAAAGGTTGTTTTTGGCTTCCAGAGCCTTGACAACGTGCTGGCTTCGCTGCCTGAGCCGGCCAAACTGACTCTCTACCTCACCCCCAACACCCTGCCCGATTGGCTCAAAACCGCGCCCGATACCATCAAAAAGGTGGCCGAGGATATTCAAGCCAAATCCAACGGCAAATTTATTTTTGAAACCGTCAACGTGGATGACCCCAACAGCAAAGTAACCCGCCAGACAATGGTGGAGCAGTACGGCTTGCGGCCCATCGCTACGGCCCTCTTTTCCGACCAGTCGTACTACCTGCACATGGTTTTGCAAAACGGTAAGCAGGCCCAACTACTCTCCCCTTCTGGCGATTTGAGTGAGGCCACCATCCGCACCAGCATCGAATCCGGCCTCAAGCGCACCTCCACCGGCTTTCTCAAAGTGGTGGGCCTGTGGACTCCGCCCGACCAGCCCATGCCCAATGCCTTTGGCCAGCCCCAGCAGAGCTTCAAACAGTACAACACCATTGCCCAACAACTGCGCCAGGATTACACCGTCAACAATGTTGACCTGTCAAACGGCCAGGTGCCCACCGATGTGGACGTGCTGGTGGTGGTGGCCCCACAAAATATGAGCGACAAGGAGCGCTACGCCATTGACCAATACCTCATGCGGGGCGGCTCGGTGATTGTGGCCGCCGGCAACTATGCCCTGGCCCCCGACCAACTGAGCGGCAGCCTGGGCATCCAGCCGATTACCGGCGGGCTGCAAGAGATGCTGGCCAGCTACGGCATCACCGTAACCCAGGCTTTGGTCATGGACACCCAAAACGAGCCGTTCCCGGTTCAGGTTACCCGCAATTTGGGCGGGCTGCAAGTGCAAGAGGTTCAAGCCCTGCCCTACCCCTTCTTTGTGGATGTGCGGGCCGACGGCATGGACCGCCAAAGCCCCATTTTATCCAACCTGCCGGCCGTCACCATGAACTGGGCTTCGCCGGTGGTGGTGGATGAAGCTAAAAATGCCAACCACACCGTAACCACCCTGCTCAAATCCAGCCCGGCCTCCTGGCTGCGCACCGATACCAACATCCAGCCCGACCTGCAAAACTACCCGCAGCTTGGCTTCCCGGTAGAAGGGGAGCAAAAATCCTACCCGCTGGCGGTGTCGGTGCAAGGCGAGTTTGAAAGCTACTTCAAGGGCAAAGAGTCGCCCCTGCTGGCCGCGCCCACCCCTGATCCTAACCAGGCTCCCGGCGCAGTCCCAACGCCTTCCGCGCCTGTAACCAACACCATCGGTACCATCGAAAGCTCGCCGG
>CAZDMM010000201.1:0-10680 GCA_964505845.1 uncultured Caldilineaceae bacterium | reverse complement strand
TAGCTTTGGGCAGCCGGGTTTTGCGGGCGATGATGTCCACGATGTCGTGGTTAAGCTGGCCGCGCTCCACCAACTTGACCGGCCCCAGGCGCAACCCTTCCTGGTAAATCTCGGTGCTGTCAATGGAGTAGTCGGGGTCTTTGCCGCCCAAATCCAGCCAGTGGGCGCGGGTGATGGTAAAGCCGACCACCTCCCCCCGGTAAACTACCGGCGAGAGGATGTCCACATCATTGAGATGGGAGCCGGTCAGGTAGGGGTCGTTGAGGATGTAGACATCCCCTTCGTGCAGGTTGGGCATGCCCACGTGGTTGACCACCACCCCGATGACCTCGCTCAACGCCCCCAAAAAGAAGGGCAGGCCGGGCGCCTGGGCCAAGAGTTGAGCCTTTTCATCAAACAGGGCCACGCTGCAATCCTTCATCTCATAGATGACCGGCGAAAAGGCGCTGCGCCACAGCGTCGAGCGCATATCTTCCGCCGCCGCCATAAAAGCGTTGCGAATAATTTCGGTGGTGATGGGGTCAACCTCGGGGAGGGTTTGGGGGTGTGCCATTGCTTAATTTCTCCATAGTTTCAAAGATTGCCTTGTCATTCCGACCCGCCCAGCGGGGAGGAATCCCCCGCAAGGTTGACTCAAATTCAACCTCACCGGGACGCTTCGCGTCGCCCTTCAGTCTCGAAATGACACGCCGTTTCATCGTGTACTCGGCTTCGCCATCGTCTCGGCCAAAATTTCGGCGACGCGTAGCGGGCCGATGCCGGGGTCAATGACGGGCACGCCCAACTCGGCGGCCAGCGGGTCGAGCATGCCGGTCCAAAAGGTGCAGCCGCAGTACACTGCCCCGGCCCCGTGCTCACGGATAGCTTTTTTGGCCGCCTGAGCCACTTCGTTGGTCACCGATTGGCGGTGGCAATCCAATATGACCTCGCGGGCTTTGGCCGGGTCTGCGGCCATCAATTTTTGCAGGTAATCGTCGGGCGGGTACTCCACATCCACGTAGCCAATCCAGGCGATGCGGCGCTCCATGCCGTAGGCGTGGGCCAAATCTTCGTACAAAATGTGGGCTGTATCAAAGCCGGCGGGAATGAGCACGGCGACTCGCTGGCGCAGCAGCGCGGCCAGATACAGTCCCGCCTCCAACGGGGCCGTGACCGGCATACTGACCACGCGCTTGGCCATATCCAGGCCGGGGTCGGCGCTGCAACCGATGATGGCGGCGTCAAAACCGTCGGCCTCGGCCTGCATCAACACCCGATACATCTCGCCCTGCGAGAGCGGGATATAGGGTGGGTAGGCGCTGCCGGTGCGGGCAATGCTGACCTGGCTCATCAGGTGGTCGCCCAGCCTCAGATGCGTGACCGTCACCTCCGTCTCCGGACGGGCCGCCCGGCTCAACACCCGCTGAAAGTGGTCATTCCAGATGCCGGTTTCATCGGGGTTGATGTACAAAATCTTAGCCATTTTTGCCTCCGTTTAATAGGGTTGTGGCTCAATAAGACAGCGTAACATTTTGGTCCACAGATGCGCACAGATTTTCTTATTTCTGTCTATACGCTTCTCATGTGCATCCTATTTCGTAACTGCTCCGGCATGTCATTGCGAGGGCGCTTTGCGACCGAAGCAATCTCCTACGGCGGAAGGGAGATTGCTTCGCCTGCGGCTCGCAATGACATGAGGCTGAATAGTTACCCAATTTCTTATTCAGCAACAGGTCTAGTACTGGTACTCTTCTCGCACCGGGCTGAAGATGTCCAGAACTCTGGCCGGGGTTGGGCCGGTTCTGGCCCCATGCTCCACCCCGCCGGGGATGAGGTAGGTATCACCCGGCTTGAGCCAACGGGACTCGCCGGCAATAATCATTTCAAGCTCCCCGCTCATCACCGTGCCGCTCTGCTCGTGGGGATGATGATGCAGCGGCACCTCCGCGTTGGCCGCCAAATCCACCACCGAGAGCAGCATCTTGTCGCCCCAAAAGGTGCGGATACTTACCCCCGGCACAATCGTTTTGGCTTCCCGGTTTTCGATGTCACAAAAGTACGGCATTTTGACCTCCGTTAAACGTATTGCGTATTGCGTGGTGCGTGGCAAATTTACATTACGCACCACGCAACACGCACCACGAGAATTAATTTTATACCTGGGTTGCTAAAAAGACACCCCCCATCACGCTGCCCCCTCCTCCGCCCGCCAGCAGCGCACCCAATGGCCGGGGGCAAGTTCTCGCAATTCCTGCGGCTCCTGAGCGCAGCGAGGCTGGGCCAGCGGGCAGCGAGCGTACAGGCGGCAGCCCCGATAATCCGGCGCCGTGGCCAGCACCTCGCCTTTGAGCTGGATGGTATCACGGCGGCGCTGCGCCCGGTTTTGCCCCACCAGCGTGGCCGCCAGCAGCCCCCGCGTATAGGGCTGCCAGGGCTGCGTAAAAATATCCTCCACCTGCCCTTCCTCCACCACCTGGCCCAGATACATCACCAGCACCCGGTCGGCCATCGAGCGCACCAGCCGCAAATCGTGCGTCACCAGCACGTAGCTCAGGTTGTCCTCCTGCTGCAAGTCCAACAGCAGGTTGACAATCTGCCCCCGGATAGACATATCCAGGGCCGAGGTCGGCTCGTCCAAAAAAACCAGCTCAGGCCGGGAGGCCAAAGCGCGGGCAATGCCGACTCGCTGCAACTGGCCGCCGCTCATCTGGCGCGGGTACAAATCGGCAAACTTTTTATCCAGCCGCACGTGTTCCAGCAGGCGGATGACCTCCGCCCGGCGCTGGGCCTCGGTCAAATCGTCGCGCAGCCGGAGCGGGTCAAGCAGCGTCCGGCTGATTTTCAGCATCGGGTTGAAGGAGCCGAGCGGGTCTTGAAAAACCATCTGCATGTGCTTGCGATAGGGCCGGAATTGGGCCGGCGAAAGCTGCTGGATGGCCTGACCTTGAAAGCGGATGCTGCCCTGGTCGGGGTTGACCAGGCGCAGAATGCACTTGCCGATGGTGGATTTGCCGCAGCCGCTCTCGCCCACCAGGGCCAGCGTTTCGCCCCGCCGCACCCGGAAGGACACCCCGGAAACAGCGGTCAACAGCCCACGCCGCAGCAAACCCTGGCGCACGCTGTAGGTTTTGATGAGACCTTCAACTTCGAGGAGATGATTAGTCATCAGCATCATTTATGGGTAGGACAAGTTGCCAACTTGTCCTACGGTACTCTTAAGCAAAATGACACGCCACCCAATGGCCGCTCTGGATTTCCCGTAAAAGGGGCAGCTCCGCCTGGCAGCGAGCCTCGGCGCGGGGGCAGCGCGGCGCAAAGGGGCAGCCGGTGTGCAGCGCGCTCAAATCCGGCACCCGGCCCGGAATAAAACTCATGCGCCGGTTGCTCTCCACCTGAAACGAGGCGATGAGGGCCTGGGTGTAGGGATTGGCCGGCCGCTGCATCACCAATTCCACCGGGCCGCTTTCCAAAATTTTGCCGGCGTACATCACCACCACGTCGGTGCAGATTTCGGCGATGATACCCAAATCGTGGGAGATGAGCAATAACGAAGCTTGCAGCCGCTCGATTTCGGTCACGATGACGTTCAACACCTGGGCCTGAATGGTCACATCCAGGCCGGTGGTCGGCTCGTCGGCAATCAACAACTGCGGCGAGCAGACCAGGGCCATCGCCACCATCGCTCGCTGGGCCATGCCGCCGCTGAATTGATGGGGGTAATCCCTGGCTTTGTGCCTGGGGTTAGGGAGGCCCATCTCATCCAGCATGCTGACCGCTTTATCCCAGGCTGCGCCGGGGCTGACCTTCTCGTGTGAGCGATACACCTCGGCGATTTGCTGGCCCACCGGAAAAAGGGGATTCAGAGCGGCCCGCGCATTTTGAAAGACCAGGCTGATTTCTTTGCCCCGAATCTGGCGCATTTGCGCTTCGCTAAAACGGGTCAAATCTTGCCCATTGAACCGCACCTGGCCCCCGGCCAATCGCCCGCCCTCCGGTAGAGCACGCAGAATCGCCAGGGCGGTCATGCTTTTGCCCGACCCGCTTTCACCGACCAGGCCGGTCAGGGCGCGGCGTCCCACCGCAAAGCTGACGCTTTGCAAGGCATGCACCAGCCTCGGCGGGCGGCCCAGTTCAACTTTGAGTTCGTTAACGTCAAGTAACGGTTCCGGCACGCAAACTCCAAGACATCGGGGATCAGGAGCACGAGGCTGAAGCCATCGTGCTCGCAAGCGAGAGCGAAGCCCAATTGGGCTAAAACCGGCTTTTTTAGGGCGCTTCAGCGTCCTTTGCTCGTTCAGCCTGATGCTTCAGCGTCAGGCTACAGACTCCCTACCCCCTACTTGTGTAA
The DNA here is from genome assembly GCA_964505845.1 of uncultured Caldilineaceae bacterium. Lineage (GTDB taxonomy): Bacteria > Chloroflexota > Anaerolineae > 4572-78 > J111 > DSQQ01. The sequence continues at coordinate 6,353 of CAZDMM010000201.1, read as the reverse complement.
AAATCCCTAATCCGATGGCCCAACCGGTTGAGGGTGAAGACGGCCAGAAAGACGGCCAGGCCCGGAAAGACCGACGGCCACCATTTGCCAAACACGATGTGGGACGCGCCCAGTTGAATCATCGAACCCCACTCCGGGTGGGGCACTTTGACGCCCAGGCCGATAAAGCTCAGGCCGGCGATAATCTGGATAGCGTAGGCGCAACTGAGGGAAAATTGGGCAAAGACCGGCCCCAGGGCGTTGGGCAGGATATGGTACCAAATCAGGCTGGGCGTGGAATTTCCGGCGCAGCGGGCGGCCTGCACAAAATCGGCCGATTTTAAGGGCAGGACAACGCTGCGCACCAATTTGAGATAGATGGGAATATTGATAAAAGCGATGATGGCAATCAAATTAAAGGTATTGCTGCCCACCGCCGCAAAGATGACGATAGCAAACAAAAACAGCGGAAAGGATTGGATAATCTCGACCAGGCGGGTCAGCACATCATCCAGCCAGCCGCCCACATAACCGGCCACCGCCCCCAGCGGCACGCCCACCAGCACGGCCAGGGCCACCGCCGCCAGGGCCACCGAAAAATCGGTGCGGGTGGCGTACAGGATGCGAGAGTAGACATCCATGCCAAAGGAGTCGGCGCCCAGCCAATATTGGGCCGAGGGCGGCTTGAGCCTGTCGGCCGGGTTGGGTTTGATGGGGTCATGCGTCGCCAGCCAGGGGGCAAAGAGCGCCACCACCACAAACAGTATCAACAACACATAAACCGGCGATAGCAGGCCGCGCCCCAACCGCCGCCAATCTCGCTCCGGGGCGGGCAGGGAGGGCAGGGTAATTTCAGGCTGAATAGAAATATGGCTCATCCTCTTTCAGGGGCCAATGGGTGTTGGTTTAGCCATCGGCCACTCCTTGATAGGGTAATTGGTAATTGGAGATTAGAGATTAGAGATTGCTTAATCTCCAATCTCCAATCACTGCGCCCGGAGACGCGGGTCAATCATAAAGTGCAAAATATCGGTGATGAGATAAATCAGCACATACACCACCGCGCTCAACAACACCACGCCGACGATAGGTTCGTAGTCGGAGTTGTTCATGGCGTCCACAGCGTACAGGCCCAGGCCGGGCCAGGAAAAAACTACCTCGACCAGGACGGTGCCGCCCAGCAGGTAGCCGTAGGTCATGGCAATCATGGTCGTCACCGGCAGCAGGACATTCTTCAAGGCGTACTGAAAATAGATTTTCCACTCGGCGATGCCGTAGCTGCGGGCGGCGCGGATGTAATCGCTGGCCAGCACATCGAGCATGGCGTTGCGGGTGATCTGCAAGATGGGCGGGCAGGAGGTGAAGGCCAGGGTCAGGGCCGGCAGGGCCAGGTGGCGCAGGGCCAGCCAAAAGGTGGCCCAGTCGCCCGCCAGCAGGCTGTCAACGGTGTACAGGCCGGTCACGTCGGGCGGCGGTTTGGCCGTCGGGCCGAGCCGCCCCAGCGGGGCCGGAAACCAGCCCAATTGATAGAACAAGAGGTAGACCAGCAGCAGGCCCAACCAAAAGCTGGGGATCGCCACCCCGGCCTCAACCAGGCCTTGCGCCAGGCGGTCAATCCAGCCGTTTTTGCGCCGGGCCGAGAGAAGCCCCAACGGCACCGTCCAGGCGATGCCGAGCAGCAGGGCCACCGTTGACAGCTCAAAGGTGGCCGGCAGGCGCAGCCCGATGTCCTGCGCGACGGAGTTGGAGGTAAAGTGGGAGTCGCCCAAATTACCCTGAGCTAATCGGGCCAGGTAATTGAGATACTGCTCCCACAAAGGCCGGTCCAGACCCAGCCGTTTGGTGGCCGCCTCGATGGTTTTTTCATCGGCCTGCACGCCGACCAGCAGATACACCGGGTTGCCCAGAAGCTGCGTCACCAAGAAAACTACAGCGACCAACCCCAAAAGCACTACTATCAATTGGATGAGACGACGCCCCAGGTAGAGCGTCCATTCTTGCCAGAGAGAGCGCATGGTGATTGGAGATTGGTAATTGGAGATTGGAGATTAGAAGTTTTTACTCTCGTTTGAGTATTTCCCACTTGACTGGACTCTTCGTTGCGAAACTCAGTTTCGCAACGCAATTGGGTGTCCAAACTCAGTTTGGACACCAGCCAACGAGAAATAATCTCCAATCTCCAATCTCTAACTATTTCACTTCTTCTCGCGGCACATTTCGTAGAAGGAGAGGAGGTGGTCGGGTTCAAGGACGAAGCCGGTGACGTCATCTCGCATAGCCAGCAGCACGTTCAATTCGCCCACATATAGGGCCGGAGCTTCTTCATTGATAATCTTTTGCACCTCGCTGGACAGCTCTTTGCGCTTGGCCGGGTCCAATTCGGTAGCCAGGATGCCGGTGATTTCGTCAATGCGCTTGTTGCTGTATTTGAACCAGTTGATGACCGTATCGGTTTTGTACCACAGAAACAGGTGATAGAACGGGTCATCTACGTAATTGAGAACAGCCCGCATCCAGGCCTGGTGGCTGCGCTTGCCCAGGCCTTCAAAGAAGGGGCCGGCGGCCAGCTTCTCAATTTCCATCTCCACGCCGACCTCTTTGAAGGCGTTTTGCAGCACCACCGCCACCCCTTCCATTTCGGAGTCGCCCGCCGGAATAGCCAGCTTGAACTTCACCTCCGACACGCCCGCTTCTTGGAGCAGCGACTTGGCCTTTTCGGGGTCGTATTTATAGGGCCAAAAATTGGGATCAAAGTATTGAGCCAGCCGGGGGAAGTTGCTTTGGGCGGTATTACCCTGGCCTTTGAAAACATCTTTGACAATCTGATCGTAAGGCACGGCGTAAGAGAGGGCCTGGCGCACCTTCACGTTGTCAAAGGGAGCCATGGCGTTGTTCAGGCCCAGCAAGACTTGGTTACGGGAGGGGATGGAGAGAATTTTGACCCCGGCAGTCCCGCGCAGCGATTCCACCTGGTCTACGCTTAAGCCCAGAGCAATGTCAATCGCCCCCTGGCTTAATAGCAGGGCGCGGTTGGCCGCATCGGGGATAACTTTGAGGACGACTTTATCAAAACAGGCTTTGCCTGCCCAATAGTCAGGGTTGGCCCGCAGCACCATCTCCACGCCGGGCGTCCAGCTTTCCACGTAAAATTCACCGGAACCGGCAAAGTTTTTAGCCAGCCACTTGGCGGCCCAGGGGTCATCACCGGCAGCATTGGCCTTGATAGCCTCCGGGTCATAAATGCCAAAATCCTGGTCGCGCATCAAGGGCAGGAAGAGGGGATTGGGGGCCTTGAGTTTGATGGTCAAATCGTATTTGCCGTCCACCGTAATCTGGTCAAGGCTCGATACGCCGGCCGTGTTCGCCACCCAATTGTCGCTGGCGGCCAGGCCAAAGGCCCGCTCAAATTTGTACTTGATGGTCTCGGCGGTAATTTCCCGGTCGGTACCGTGGAACTTCATGCCGGGCCGCACTTTGATTTTGTAAGTAACCTTATCGGGCTGCAGCTCAAAGGACTCCCACACCGCCCCTTCCATTTGGGTCACATCGGCAATCTTGTAGCCCTCTGGATTATCTTTGCGCACATAGCGCACCGGCTGGTCGTAAATATTCTTGATGACCGTGTTGGCCATCTCCGCTGCGCCAAAGGAGGGGTCAATGGTTTCCACATCGCCGGGGATACCAACGGTGAGGACGTTCTCTTCGTTCGGGGCGGCAGCCGGCTCTTCTGCTTTCTTTTCCTCGGTGGCCGCCGCTTCTGCCTTCACTTCGGGGGCTTTGGTCGGCTCGGCTTTGGCCGGTTCTTCGGTGGCCTTAGCGGCGGGTTCCTCTTTGGGGGCCGGCTGACTCGCTCCGCCACAGCCGGCGATGACCGCCGCCGCCAGGATAGCCAACCCTACGCTCCTCAGCCAATCATAAATTTTCATGTTGTTCCTCCCTCTAAAATAAAAATTTGGTTTGACTATCAAGCCAACACGCCGCCATCTAAAATCACCGTCTGCCCGGTCATATAGGAAGAATCGGCGCAGGCCAGAAAAAGGTTGGCCCGCGCAATCTCTTCCGGCGCACCGGAGCGGTGCAGTGGAATCTTGGCGTGCATGTCGCTCAGCCAGGCTGCTCGATCCGGCTGGAGCGACCCCAGCCAATCATTCATGGACGTATCAATAAAACCGGGGCAAACGCAGTTGACCCGAATCCCCAGCGGCGCACCTTCCAGGGCCAAACATTTGGTCAGCATGATCACCGCCGCTTTGCTGGCGCAATAGGCGGCCAATCCGGCTGTGCCCCGGAAGGCCACCACCGAAGCGGTGTTGACAATCACCCCGCCGCTCTGCCGCTCCAGCGCCGGCCAGACGCCCTGCACCATGCGGTAAACGCCTTTGGTGTTGGTATCAAACACCCGATCCCACTCCGCCTCCGGCATCTGGGCCAGGGTATAAGGTTCCGGCAGAATCCCGGCGTTGTTGAGCAAAATGTCAATCCGGCCATAACGCTCCAGCGTTGCCGCTACCAAATTTTTGACCGGCCCCTCAGCGGAGACATCCGCCCCCATTGCCATTGCTTCTCCGCCCGTCGCCGCAATTTCCGCCGCCACTGCCTCGGCTTTGGCCGCATCGCGCCCCACGATCACCACCCTGGCTCCTTCCGCCGCAAAGAGTTTGGCTGTGGCCCGGCCAATCCCGGAACTGCCTCCGGTGATAATAGCAACCTGTCCGTTGAGTTTGCCCATTGCTCCAAATCCAAATAAGGTAATTGGTTATTGGTAATTGGTTATTAGTTATTGTCAATTACCAATTACTACTCACCAATTACCTTCTAAACTGCCGCTCCACAAAGGTATCGCCAAAGGTCATAAAGGCCAGCACGGTAAAAAAGATGACCAAACCGGGAAAGACGCCGTACCACCAGGCCCGGAAGATAAACAGGCGAGAGTCGGCCACCATCACGCCCCACTCCGGGGTGGGGTTTTGCGCGCCCAGGCCCAAAAAGCTCAGGCCGGTCAGAGCCAGCAGCACGTAGCCCAGGTCCAGGGTGATGCGGGCGTTGAGGCCGTTGGTGGTTTGGGGCAGAATATGGCGCACAATAATACGCGGGCCGGACAGCCCAATGGCGCGGGCGGCCTCCACAAACAAATCCTTTTTGATGCTGAGCACCTGCCCTCGAATCATGCGGGCGTAGCCCGGCCACCACACCAGCACCAAAGCCAGCACCGCGCTGGTCATGCCCCGGCCCAGGGCGCTGGCGACGGCCAGGGCGAGGATAAAGTAGGGAAAGGCCAGAAAGATGTCAACGATTCGCATCATCACCTGGTCTACCCGCCCGCCGGCAAAGCCGGCCACCCCACCCCACAGGGTGCCGATTGCCGCCGCCGAGAGTACAATCAGCAGCGACATGCCGATGGAGTAACGCGCCCCGTAGACCATGCGGCTGTAAATATCACGGCCTGCCCCGTCGGTGCCAAACCAGTGGGCGGCGCTGGGCGGCTTGAGCCGGTCTTTGACGATGAGTTCCAGCGGCTCGTGCGTCGCCAGCAGCCCCGGAAACAGCACCGCCACCAAAATGATGAGCACAATCAGCCCCGATAGCCAGGTGAGCCAGCCGGTGCGCCGCCAGGCCGGGCGGTTGAGCCAGGTGCGCCAGGCTGTGCCGGTCATGGGAAAAGCGGCGACTCGTTTTGCCTCGTTCATAATTACGTCGCCTGCCGCAGGCGCGGGTCGAGGGCCGGGTAGATTAAATCAACCAGCAGGTTCACAAACACAAACACAAAGGTAATGATCAGCGTTAACCCCTGAATGGGGGTGTAATCAAAGGTTTTGAAGGACTCAAAGGCATACAGCCCGATGCCGGGCCAGGAAAAGACGGCCTCGACCAGGATGGTGCCGCCCAACAGCCAGCCAAATTGCAGGCCCAGCATGGTCAAAACCGGGTTCATAGCGTTCTTGAGCACGTGTCGGAGCAGCGTCACCTCTTCTGAGAGTCCCTTGCTGCGGGCGGTGCGGACATAGGCTTTGAGTAGTTCTTCTCGCACCGCCGCCTGCACCAGCCGGGCCGCCAGCGGCAGCAGGCTCAACACCAGGCTGGCGACCGGTAAAATCAGATGCACCAGCGCATCCTTAAAGAGCGCCCCATCGCCGGCCAGCAGGGTATCCACCGTGTAAAAGCCGGTCACGGCGGGCGGCGGGATGGCGGCCAGCTCCAGCCGGCCGGCAATGGGCAGCCAGCCCAGCAGCGTGCCAAAGATAAGCTGAAAAATCAAACCGACCCAAAAAATGGGCACCGCCGCTCCAATCACCGATACCGCCCGGCCCAGCAGCGCGATGGCCGAGCCGGGGCGCATGGCCCAAACCACGCCAATGGCAATCCCCAAGACCACG
>CAZDMM010000200.1:0-10687 GCA_964505845.1 uncultured Caldilineaceae bacterium | reverse complement strand
GCTCAATGTAATTTCATCAGCGTATTCCAGGTCCCCTCCCACCGGCAAACCACGCGCCAGACGGGTCAACCTGGGCTGCTGGCTCCCCTGGAACTGGCGCGCAATGTACATCGCCGTCGCTTCTCCCTCTAAATTAGGGTTGGTGGCGATGATAATTTCACGTACTACATCCTTGGCGGTATGTACCCGTTCAATTAACTCGGCAATTTTTAGATCTTCCGGGCCAACCCCTTCCACGGGGGCAATCACTCCGTGTAAAACGTGATAAAGGCCCTGATAATCTCGCGTCCGTTCGATGGCCAACACATCAAGCGGCTCTTCAACCACACAGATGAGGGAGCGATCACGATGTTCGTCGCTGCACACAGGGCAAGGATCTGTCTCGGTGATATTAAAGCACTGGGAACAGAATTTTACTTTTTCATGCAGTTCTCGCAGCGCCTCAGCCAGGGAGAGCGCCCGATCTGCTGAACCACGCAACAGATAAAAAGTGAGACGAGAGGCCGTTTTTGGGCCAATGCCGGGCAAGCGCGAAAACTCATCTATCAGCTTGGTAACAGGGATGGGTGTAACTTGCATGGTCAATTAAAATAAACCAGGGATATTTAAGCCGCCGGTGATAGAGCCTAGCTCATCGGCCGCTAAATTTTGAGAGGCATCCACCGCTTCATTTACCGCCGCCATAATCAAATCTTGCAGCATTTCTACGTCATCGGGGTTGACCACCTCCGGGTCAATTTTAATAGACACCAGTTTCTGGTGACCGGTCATTACCACTGTGATAGCACCACCCCCGGCGCTCACTTCAACGGTTTTGCTCCCCAGAGATTCCTGGGCCTCCAGCATCTGTTTTTGCATGGCCTGCAGTTGACCCGCCAGGCCGCCTTTTGCTCCACCAGGCAGCCCCAGGCCACCACCACCGCCTAAACCACCCAGAGAAAAGCCTTTACCTTTACCTTTACTTTTGGCCATGTTATGATTCTCCTGAAAATATGATTCAAAAACCTAAAAATTTTACTTGAAATCTTGAAATTTTATTCAGCGATTTGACCGCCCAATTCATCAACGGCCAGTTTGATGAGCGCCTCCGAAGCATCCGCAGGGGTTTGCGGCGCTCTCGCATGAGCCTCAGGCTGATGGTCCCTACCATCCGAAGCCGTACCTTCTGCTATAAAACGCACGGTGACGGCCTGCCCCAAAGCCCGACGAAAAGCCTCATCAATCACCGCTTTGGGCTGCGGCTTCTCAAATCGCCCCTTCATGAACTCAGAGGTGACGAATTGAATTTCCTGCCCGATGACGCTTTTTAAGCGGACATCATTCCGCAACGCCTCGGCCATGGTGCGATTTTTTGGCTCTATGTCTCGAATAACTCGTTCCAGACAACTCGTCACGTATTCTGCCGTAAGGGGCAAACCGGCGGCGGTAAAGGCCTCATCTGGGGTGGGCGGGACAGGAACTTTGGGAGAGGTCGGAGGGTTGGCAACCCTGGCCGGTTTTTCTTGGCCGGCCGGAGAGGCGACGTGAGGTATTGAGGGGCTTGCGAGTGGTTCACCGATCACAGGAGGAGCGGTGATAGGCGTCGCCGCTTCCACAAAGGCCAATTCTAAAGGTAATTGGGGTACAGCCAGCAAACTCGACTTCAAATCAAAAAGGGCCTCATTAAAGAGAGCGGTGGCCCGGACAACCAGCGTGGTATCCGTTTTGGCCGCCTGAGTTTTGACGATGGCCAGCGTTTCATCCGGCAAATTCAGCAGGGTAGGCGCGTCGCCCAATTTGGCTAACATGACGGCCCGCAGATATTCCACAATCTCACGGGCAAACTGACGCGGGTCAAGCCCATCACCAACCACCCGATTAATCACATTCAAGCCGGCCGCTATATCACGATTGACCAACGCCTCGACCAACTCTGTCACCGACTGCGAAGCAACAGCGCCCAGCACGGTACGAACCAGCTCCAGGGTAATTTCTTGACTGCTGTAGGCGGTCAACTGGTCTAGCAGGCTGATGGCATCCCGCATGGAGCCGCCACCCTGCCGGGCGATGTACTCCAACGCGGCCGGCTCGGCGGTAAAACCCTCCTGGGCAATAATGTAGGCCAGCCGGTCGGCCACATCATGCAGTTTAATGCGTTTGAACTCAAAGCGCTGGCAGCGCGAGGTGATGGTGGCCGGAATGCGTTCCGGTTCGGTGGTGGCCAGCACAAAGATCACGTGGTCGGGTGGTTCCTCCAACGTTTTGAGCAAGGCGTTGAAGGCGGAGTTGGACAACATGTGGGCTTCGTCAATGATGTAGAATTTGATACGGGCTTCGGCCGGGCGAAAGCTGACCTTATCGCGCAAATCGCGGATGTCATCCACGCCGGTGTTGGAGGCGGCGTCAATCTCAATCAGGTCAAGCAGGCGGGCTTCATTGATGGCGGTGCAAATATGGCAGCGATTGCAGGGGCGTTCCACGCCCGGCTCGGCCTGGCAGTTGACCGCTTTGGCCAGCAAGCGGGCCATGCTGGTCTTGCCGGTGCCGCGCGGCCCGGCAAAAAGATAGGCATGGGCCACCCGACCCAACTTCAAAGCATTGATGAGGGTTTGGGTGACATGCTGCTGCCCCACCACCTCGTCAAAGGTTTGGGAACGCCACTTGCGGTACAATGCTTGAGAGGCCATACGACCGGCAGATCCTTGCTGACTGAGCTAAAAGCCAGGCGAATGAGCGAATAGGCGAATACTTTTTTGATTCGCCATTCGCTTATTCGCCATTCTCTTTTGGTAGTTTACCATTCAAGGGTTGTTTGTGCAAGGAATTTCCATGTCTTACTCACCCCACTTATAATATTCGGATGAAATTTACTAAAGGAGATTGCTTTGTCTCAACGACCACTCATCCTCGTCACCAACGATGACGGCATTGATTCGCCGGGGCTGCATGCGGCGGCGGAAGCCGTGGCCGATTTGGGCGATTTGCTGATTGTTGCACCCAGTTCGCAGCGCACCGGGGCCGGACGAGGCTTTCCACCCATCCACGATAAGGGCATTTATCTAACGGAAATCCGGCTGGGCCAGGGTATGCATCCGGCCTACAAAGCCGATGTTTCTCCAGCCCAGGCGGTACAACTGGCTCTATTAGAATTGACTCAACGTCCCATTGCTCTTTGCCTGAGCGGCATCAATTATGGCGAAAATGTAGGCACGGGCGTAACGATTTCCGGCACGGTGGGGGCAGCCCTGGAAGCGGCCTGCTCCGGCATCCCGGCCCTGGCGGTCAGCCTGGAGACGCCGCCCCAGTACCATTTGAGCCACAGCCGTGACATTGATTTTAGCGCCGCTGCCCATTTTACCCGCCGCTTTGCCCGGCATGTTCTGCAGTATGGCCTTGCGCCGGGCGTTGATCTGCTCAAAATTGACGTTCCCGGCAGCGCCACGCCGGACACTCCCTGGCGGGCTGGGCGCATCTCGCGGCAGCGTTACTACCAGGCCATGCCCAGCGGACGGGCCAGTTTAGAAGAGCAGGGGGAAATCACCTACCGGGTGTTTGTCCACCCCGATGGCCTGGAACCGGACTCCGACATTTACCTGCTGCTGGTTGACAAAGTGGTAGCCATCGTACCGATGACGATTGATTTGACGGCAGGAATTTCTCTGGAAGAACTGGCCCAATTTTTCACTGAAAAGTCATAGAGGTGGAAGGCTGGAAGGTTGGAGGATTGGATATACACTCACCCTCCAATCTTCCCTTTTTTACCACGTCCTCTGAAAGGTGACATCATAAGAGTAATGCCCCCGGCAAAGGCCATTGGTTTTCTGGCGTAGTTGGCACTCAGCCAGGGAGCCACAGTAGCCGCCGGCAAAGAGCCATTCGGCGGGGATGTCTTCATCTTTGGTAGAGAGGGGCAGGGTTTGCTCGCTGGTGTAGGGGGCGCCGTCAATGTTGCCCTGCACTTCCAGGGACATGGTGTTGCTCCATAACTCAATCTTCAATTGTCCCAAACCATTACTCCCGGAAGCGGCCCGCACATTTTTATAGGTGTCGCCCACAATCACCCCGGTGAGGGGTTGGCCCGCCGTATCCACCACGGTGACATAGATGGAATGGTCGCCGCCGCAGTTGTTGGCGACTTTGCCCAGCATGCTGTTTTCTTCGTTGCTGCGCATACGCTGTTTTACCACCACAAAGTCAAGCGCCGGGCGGGTGGATTGAGGGGGCTGGGTCGGTGGAGGCGGTGCAGTTGGGACACTGGTCGGCGGCGGCATAGCCGTAGGAGTAGGTGTTGGCTGAGGGGTAAAGGTGGGCGTGGGGGTATCGGTAGGGCTCGGCAAAGAGGTCGGCGTTAAGGTGGCAGTGGGAGGGATTGGAGTGGGCGTCGGGGTGAAGGTAGGCGCCAGGGTAGGCGGGGCCAGCTTGACAATAGCCGGCTCGGTGGCCCGAAACTCCGGCAACGGCAGCCATTCCGGCTGGGTGACGAGAACAGCTACCACAATGACGCCCAGCACCAGCGCCACCAAGCCACCCAAGATCAGGGCCTGGATCAGTCGAGATGCCATGCTGCGGGATTATAGAACCGGGTAGGGAGAATGTCAAAGGAAGATTAACCTGGAAGGTTGGAAGGCCGGTAGGTATCCAATCTTCCATTTTTCTTAAGATACTCCAGATTTTTGAGCAGAACACATTAATTGTTCATTAATTGACAAGCGACTCCCCCTCTGCTACAATAGAGCAGGCGCGCCTAAAAATACCAAAATTTTATCGTTTCCGAGGTGTTGCCAACGCCTCGGTTTTTTTATTAACCACAGAAAGAAGGGAGATTATATGGCTGATCTCACCAAAGAAAAATTAGTCTTGGAAGGTACTATTGTTGAAGCTTTACCCAATACCAGCTTTAAAGTAAAGCTGGAAAACGGCCACACCGTTTTGGCCTATCTGTCCGGCAAAATGCGGCGCTTTTATATCCGGGTTTTGTTGGGCGACCGGGTGCGGGTAGAGTTGTCTCCCTATGACCTGGACCGAGGCCGTATCATCTATCGCTACAAGAGCAATAACCCCAGAGAGATGGAAGAAGAGATTGAGGAATAAAGCTACCTTTGAGCACATTTTGAAAGGGTAAACAGAGGGTATGGTGGGGGACTGTACCCTTTTTTATTTCTATTGATGCTGCTATAATCAACGGGTATGAAGGACAGCCACGACGCCGAAAAAAGCCGGAAGCCGCCGGAGGAGGATAAAACCCGGCCCATACGCCCTCTGAACGACCCGGAGAACACCCTCCTTTCGAGGCCCAGGCCGGCTACCCCACCGGCCAATTTTGAGCCGACCCGCCCTAACCAGCCTGTACCACCTCCAGCGCCGCCGCGCTCAGACCGCCAGACCCAGGTTCCGCCGGCCCGGCCCACCTATCCACAGCCGGCCAGACCGGCCTCACCACCCCCAGCGGCGGCTCCGCCAAAGCGGTCGGCCGTCAAACGCACCCTGGCAGTGTTGCTGCTGCTGGCGGTGATGTTCGGCGTGTTGGCCCTGGCCGGCGGCATTGTTGGCTACGCCTGGATTGCCTCGCGCTTGCCGCCGGCCAAAGAGCTGAAGGCCCGCCAGCTTCAATTCAAAACCACCCAAATTCTGGACCGCGAGGGCAACCTACTCTGGGAAATTATTGACCCCACCGGCGGCCGGCGCACCGATGTCTCGCTGGAGCAGATTTCACCGGCCCTCATCCAGGCCACCATTGCCACTGAAGACCGCTTTTTTTACGCCAACGTAGGGGTTGACCCGGTAGCCATCATCCGGGCGGTTTTTTACAATGTCAGCGAGGGCGAGGTGGTCTCCGGAGCCAGCACCATTACCCAACAGTTGGCCCGCAACGTGCTGCTCACCCCCGAAGAGCGCACCGAGCAGTCCTTTTCTCGCAAAATCAAAGAGGCGGTGCTGGCCATTGAAATCAACCGCCAGTACAGCAAAAAAGAAATCCTGGAAGTTTACCTCAACCAGATTTACTACGGCAACCTGGCCTACGGCATCGAGGCGGCGGCAGAAACCTACTTTGGCAAACCGGCCAAAGATTTGACCCTGCCCGAAGCGGCCATGCTGGCCGGTCTGCCCCAATCTCCGGCCATCCACGACCCCTACACCAACCCAGAAGGGGCCAAAGCCCGGCAGGCCGATGTGCTGCGGCTGATGGTCAAAGCCAATTTTATTAGCCAGGCCCAGGCCGACGAAGCCCAGGCCGCCGAATTGCAGTTCAAGCCGTTGGGTTTTGCCAGCCAGGCCCCCCACTTTGTCACCTACGTACGGCAAGAGTTAGAAAAAATTGTGCCGCCGGAGTATATCTACCAGTCCGGCCTCAAGGTGACCACCACCCTTAACCCGCGCCTGCAAGCCATTGCGGAAGAAGAAGTGCGGAATCAGGTAGACGCCCTGGCCGGACGCAATGTGACCAACGGGGCGCTGGTGGCGCTGGATGTTCACACCGGCCAGATTCTGGCCCTGGTCGGCAGCAAGGATTTTAGGGATGAGGTCATTGACGGGCAGGTCAACATGGCAACCAGCCCCCGTCAGCCCGGCTCCTCCATCAAGCCGCTCACCTACCTGGCCGCCTTTGAGCAGCTCAACTGGACGCCCAGCACCTTGATCATGGACACGCCGGTGGAGTACCCCGACGGGGCGGGGGGAGTCTATAAACCCAAAAATTATGACGACAAGTTTCACGGGCCGGTTTTGCTGCGGACGGCTCTGGCTAACTCTTACAACATCCCGCCCATCAAGGCCCTGCAACTGCTAGGGGTGGACACACTCAAAGCGATGGCGGCTCGCTTGGGCATTACCACATTAACCCGCAACGATTACGGCCTGGCCTTGACCCTGGGCGCAGGCGAGGTACCGCTGGTGGAGCTAACCGGGGCGTACCAGGCCATTGCCAACGGCGGGGCGCTGATTCCACCGACCGCCATCATGCAAATTACCGACAGCGCCGGGCGGGTGGTGGGGCCGTTCCAGGCGCAGCCTCGGCAGGTGCTCAAGCCGGAGCACGCTTATCTTATCACCAATATTCTTTCTGACAACGAAGCCCGCACCCCTGCCTTTGGCCCCAACAGCGTGTTAAAGCTTTCTCGCCCGGCGGCCGCCAAAACCGGCACCACTAACGACTATCGCGACAACTGGACCATGGGTTTTACCCCCGACATCGTCACCGGAGTATGGGTGGGCAACGCCGACAACACCCCGATGGTCAACGTGAGCGGGGTGGCCGGGGCCGGGCCAATCTGGCATAACTTTATGGAGCGCGCTCATGAAGGGCTGCCCGTTCACCATTTTACCCGCCCACCCACCATCATCGAACTTGAAATCTGCGCCGACTCCGGCACGCTGCCCAGCCCGGCCTGTCCGCAGCGCAAAAAAGAGGTTTTCTTCAAAGACCAGCCGCCGCTGGGGCCGGAGCACGACATCCACCAACTGATTGCCATTGACCGCAACAGCGGCAAGCGGGCCAATGAGTTCTGCCGCATGAACGTAGAAGAGAAATATTTCCGGGTTTATCCCGGCGAAGATGGGCGGGCCTGGGCCTTGAGCCAGGGCATCGAGCAGCCGCCGCAGGAGTATTGCGCTTCTAGCAACATTGTCGCCATGATTACCAACCCCCCAGATGGGGCCAGCGTGCGCGGCGTGATTTCGTTGGAAGGTTCGGCGGCAGCGGCCAACTTTAAGCAGTACCAGGTAGAGTTGGGCAAAGGCACCCAACCCGACTCCTTTATGGTAGTGCTGGGACCGCTCAACCAATTGGTTGAGCAGGGCGTGCTGGGCGTGCTCGATACCACGCAGGTAGAGAACGGGCCGTACACGCTGCGTTTGGTCGTTTCTGACCAGGCCGGCGGCGCGGTTGAAACCAGAACGCGGGTTTTGGTAGACAACGCCGCCACCGCCACGTCTGCCCCCACCGACACACCGCTGCCTGTCACCGATACCCCCATCCCCACAGGGACGCTGGCTCCCCCCACCGAGACGCCCACCGTCCCACCGCCGACTGCTACCCCTGTCCCTCAAGCGCCCACCGACACCCCTGTCCCACCCAGCCCAACCCCAACAGAGACGCCGACCATTGAATTGCCCACCGCCACCCTGATCCCCGAAGTTCCTACCGATACGCCCACGACGACCGTCGGGCCAGCAGTGCAGGAGACGATGACGCCTGCCGCGATAAGTCAGTAGAGCAAGAAGTTGCAAATACCATCTACGTCACTTGACAAATATCCCAATATAGGATATTTTTAGCGTATGAAAATAAAACAGTTCTCCCTGTTTGAAGAAGTAGAGAAAAACGGTTCATCGGGCAAACGAACTCAAAGTGGTGAACCCACATCTGATTTAATAATGTCAGCCTATGTGGGCAGTAATGCAGATATTTTTCCGGCAATTTTAAAATTACATGTTCCAATCGGTTCGGTTGTTGCCGATGTCACCTGGGGCAAGGGGGTTTTTGGGCGAAATGTTCCCCATGATCTGTATAAAGTCAAAGCTTCTGATATCGCTACAGGGATAGATTGTCGTTCTTTGCCCTACCCTGATGCCTCAATAGATTGCGTCGTGCTTGACCCGCCTTATATGGAAGGATTTTATCGGCGAGAAACTGCCCAAAAGGCCGGTTCTGGAACTCATTCAGTCTTTAGAGAAGCCTATTCTATATGGTGATGAGGTCAACGAGGACAAGGAGAACACCGGCACGAAAAAATGGCATGCTGCAGTTACGAATATGTATTTTAGTGCGGGCGCAGAAGCCCAGCGGGTACTGCGAAGAGGGGGAATCCTGATTGTCAAGTGTCAGGATGAGGTTAGTGCGGGTAAACAGTGGTTAACTCATGTGGAGATTATTATTGAGTATGAAAAGATGGGTTTTTATACAAAGGATCTATTTATTGTCGTTCGGAATAATAAGCCTGCCGTTAGTCGCTTAAAAAGCCAAGTACATGCCAGAAAAAACCATTCGTACTTTCTCGTGTTTGAAAAAAAGTAACTTTAGAGGTTCTGTTGCTCAGATAAGCGAAATCGGGTCCGAACCTCTGCCTTCCGCAATCATTTCGTCCAGCAACACTCGAAGATCACGGTAAAACGGTGGCTCAGGGGGCATTGTTACTGGTATCAGGCTGGCAATGAGATTAGCCCTTTGCACTTCGGTATAACCTCGCCAACTACTTGATGGTAAGTCGCTGTTTCGAGCAAAGAGAAATTCCCATCTTTGTTCGGGTGTGACCAAAATGAGTTGCAATTGGGGTAGTAAAGCCCCTTGTGGGCGTTTGTAAAGCCTAAAACGGGCACAAGGCCCTATACTACAACTCAAATTGGTCACACCCTCTTTGTTCAAATGCATAACAATTTACCGCCAAAATATCAAACTCACCTCTCAAGAGAAGCGTTGTATCCAGTGTTGTACCATCAGGCATCTTAATCCGACGTCTATCGCTGGCATCTACCTGGGCTTTTCCTTCCCAGCATTGCTTTTGCTGATTCCAATGAATTGTAGCTGTTTGTAAGGACTCGACTTCAACATCAAAAGCTCGACCAGGATAAATGAGATAGAGATCACCCTTTCTTTTCCTATCATGGTCATCAAATTTTTTAATGAACGATACTTCTGGGAATAAGTTGACTATTTGCCTGAGTTTGAATTCTGCCACGTATCCCAAGAGCATACCCTGCAAACTGGGATTCTCGTTGAGTAAGCCTGTAAGCTCCTCTGCGGTAATGCCCCATTCGTGCAGGATGGTCAAGGATTTTTCTCCTGTAACTCTTGTATGAAGTAAAGCGGGTTAAACTCAAGAACTGCTGCTATATCCAAGAATTCGATTAAATCCAGTCTTCTTTCGCCGTTTTCGTATTTGGAAACAAAAGATTGAGGACGACCCAAACGTTCAGCTAGTTGAGTTTGGGTAAAACCTCGTTTTTGACGATACTTGATTAACAAATTCTGAAACTTTTCATACTTTGGGTCAGAGATAGAAGAAGTCATACCTAACCCGTCACAATTTTTACAAATTATCTAACCCAAAATCGAATATCCCAAGTTGGGATAACAAAAGTCACCCCAAGAGATTAGTGGAAAACCAATGTGAACCACGCTCGCAAAATCCTCGACCAACTCCTCCAAAAATTAGACATCGTGGAGACGAGCCAAAGCGGCATTTACCGCATCACCCGGATTTGTGCTAAAATAAAGTATCGCCTTTTCATGACGGCGAGGTCGAAAACAGGTTGACTCATCAATCGTTCAGCCGCAGCGCCTCTCCGACTTCCACAGCGAGGTGAGACTGCACCTGGGCCGTTTCAAGCCTCGTTTGACCAGGTGAACCCCCATCCGCATAACAGCCAGGCCGATTAAGTTGGGAACCCCGGCCAACCAGCGCCGGCGGTTGGGTTGTAAGTTGCCGGCAAGCCGGATAAGCCGCTCATGTTCAGCCTCGAGCAGCAAATCCCTGTATCGCTCTTGTTGCATCACAATATCTCGTTCACCTGGCAGCATGGTAAGTCCCCCTTAAAGATTTTTTAGATACGCTCTGGTGTCTCATTCCATTTTGGTCAGGTGGCTGACGATTTCGTAGAAGACCCAGAAATTGGGCACTTGCGCCAGCGAGACCGGCGCCTGGTGCAACCGGCCGCCGGCCGCTTTCTTGATAGCAATGGCCCCGTTCTGGATCTTGATCGCTTCAATCTC
>CAZDMM010000199.1:0-10692 GCA_964505845.1 uncultured Caldilineaceae bacterium | reverse complement strand
TGCCGAGATGGGCCAACTGCTCAAAGAGCATTTACAGGAGGCTTTGGGTGTGCCGGCTCTCTTTTTGCACGGCGGCACGCCGCCCCCCAAACGGGTTGTGATGATTAAACGCTTTCAAGAAGAGGAAGATGGCCCGCCTATCTTTGTGCTGTCGCTCAAGGCCGGCGGCACGGGTCTCAACTTGACGCGGGCCAACCACGTCTTTCACTATGACCGCTGGTGGAATCCGGCGGTGGAAAACCAGGCCACCGACCGGGCCTTCCGCATCGGCCAGACCCGCAACGTGCAGGTGCATAAATTCATCGCCGTCGGCACGATGGAAGAGATGGTGGATGAGATGATTGAGCGCAAAACGGCCCTGGCCCAGAGCATCATCGGCAGCGGCGAAAACTGGCTGACCGAGCTTTCGACCGCTGAACTGCGGGATCTGGTCACGCTGCGGCGGGAGAGTGTGGGGTAAAAAATGGAGGAATGGAAGAGTGGAAGGGT
Source organism: uncultured Caldilineaceae bacterium (assembly GCA_964505845.1). Lineage (GTDB taxonomy): Bacteria > Chloroflexota > Anaerolineae > 4572-78 > J111 > DSQQ01. The sequence goes on along the minus strand of CAZDMM010000199.1, from coordinate 10,203 downwards.
GGAAGAATGGAAGGATGGAAGATGAAAGAAATAACAGCCAGCCTTCCAGCCCTCCAATCTTCCAAATAGAGCGAGAGTCATCAGGAGATTATAGATGAGCCGCTACGATTATTACGATTACTACAAACCCAGCCAGCCCATCAAAACCGACCAGGGCATCAAGGCCAAGAGCAAGCGGGGGGCCTTTGTCAAAAATTGGTGGGCGTCGCGCTGGTTGGCCACGCTGGAGCGGCTGGTTGACCCGGGCCGGCTCAAGCGCGGGCAGAGCTACGCTCGCCAGGGGCAGGTGCTCTCGATTGAGGAGACCAAGAGCGGGCTGGCGGCCAAGGTGCAAGGCTCGGAGCGCCGGCCCTATAAAGTCACCATCAATATTGACACCCTCAACAATGAGCAGTGGGAGAAGGTGATTGACGCCTTGGCCGAGCAGGCCATCTTTACCGCCCAACTGCTGGCCGGGGAGATGCCCCAGGAGATTGAGCAGGCGTTTCAGGCCGCCGGGGTGAGCCTCTTTCCCGACCGGCGGGGCGCGCTGGTAACGGAGTGCTCCTGCCCCGACCCATCGAACCCATGCAAGCATATCGCCGCTGTGTATTACATTTTGGGCGAGCAGTTTGACGAAGACCCCTTTTTATTATTCCGGCTGCGGGGGCGGACGCAGGAGCAAATTATGGAAGCTTTGCGCGCGCGCCGGGCGGCGGGGACGGATCGGGCGGATGAAGCGGAAGAAGTAGAAGAGGTCGTCCCGCCTTTAACGCCGGAGCGATTCTGGGAACTGGGCCAACCTTTGACCCACTTCAAAACTAGCCTCAAGCCGCCCACTATTGAACTGCCCATTTTGAAACGCCTGGGCCAGCCCAGCTTTGTGAGCGAGGATTTGGAACAACTCCTCGGCCCGGCCTACCGAGCGATTAGCGAAGCGACCCTAAAAACGGCCTTTGCCGATGAAACAGAAAGCGTTGAACGTTAAACACTAAAACGTTCCAACCTTTAACGTTAAGGGCAAAAATGGAACTTTTAGAGATACTCTACCAATGCAACAACGAAATATTAATGAAGCTGGCCGGCCTGTGCGGCTGCTCTGCAGCCAAGCGCAAGGACGACCTGGTGCGCTGCATTCACAGAGTCGTTATGACCCCGGCCTCGCTGCGCGGATTGTGGAACCGCCTGGATGAGTTGTCCAAAAAGGCGGTGGCTGCGGCCTACCACAATGATGGCGAGTTCAATCGCACCGCGTTTGTGGCCCAGTACGGCTCGCTGCCGCCGCGTCCCAAAGGCAGGTGGGATTGGGATGTCAGGCCCATTTTGCTTGACCTGTTCTTGTACAGTCCCACCGCCTATCACTTTTCCTCTTACTATCAAAACTCACATGTTTTAAGATTGCCCACCGATTTGATGCCGCTGCTGGCCGAGTTGGTGCCGCCGCTGGAAAAGTTTCAAGTGACCGGGGTGGCGCAAGCACCCAAAACGGCCCTGGGCTACGGGCGCAAAGAAGTCAGCCTGACCTGCGCCGAAACAGAAGAGGCCGGGCTGCATGATCTGGCCGTCTGCCTGCGCCTCATCCACGAGCGTAAAATCCCCACCGATTACAGTTCGGGCCGGGCCAATTTGACCGGCATCAAGCACATTGTGCGGCATCTTTTAGAGGGTGATTTTTTCCCGCTGCCGGAAAAATTCCGGGCTAACCAGACCATCCGGCCCTTTGGCCTGGATGTATTTGCCCGCGAGTCGGGGCTGGTGGTCAAGGGGGATGTCAGCGAGGCCGGGCGGGAGTTCTACCAGACCCAAAACGCTGAACTGCTGCTGCCGGCCTTTGAACAGTGGACTCAGGAGGGCCGTTTTGATGAATTGAGCCGGGTGACGGGCCTGAAGGGGCTGCGCTCACGCAACACCGCGCTCATCGCTCCGGCCAAGCGGCGCGAGGCAATCATCGAGGCGCTGTCGTGGTGTCCGGCCGGGGTGTGGATTAACCTGGAAGATTTCTACCGGGCCATCAAAATCTGGCATTTTGATTTTGATGTGGAAACCACCACCTATTCTAACCTCTACCTGGGCAACAGCAAAGAGTATGGAGCGATTTATGGCGAGGCTTACTGGCCGGTCGTCAAAGGCGCTTATATTAAGGTGGTGCTGTGGGAATATTTGGGCAGCATCGGCGCGCTGGATTTGCTCTACACCGCCCCTGAAGAGGCCCCTTGGCCCAAAGATGCGCCTTATCATGATAACATCTTTAGCCTCTACGATGGGCTGCGCTATTTTCGCATCAACAATTTGGGGGCTTATTTATTGGGCCAGGTGGCTGACTACGTGCCGGCCAAACCGCTGCCCCAGGCTCTGTTTACCATCAGCGCCGATCTGAGCGTGACGCTGCTCAACCCGGCAGAGCTGACCCCCAACCATCGCAGCACCCTGGAGCAGATGGCCACGCCGGTCAGCGGAACCGAATATCGCCTGGATACCCAACGCCTGCTCTCCACCCTGGAAACCGGCGGCGACCTGGATCACCTGGTCAGCTTTTTGCAGCGTTGGCACACCGGCCCTTTACCCGCCGAGGTATCGGCCTGGCTGGAGCGCATACGCCATAACAGCCGGGTCTTCAGCGAGAGCGGGCGGGCTTTGTTCATCAAAGCCCAATCGCCGGAGTTGGTGGCCATGGTGCTGGCCGACCCGGTGCTAAAAAAGTTCTGCACCACCGTTGACAAGAAAACCCTGGTCATTCCGGCGGCTAAAGAGAAGGCTTTGCGGGTGAGGTTGAAAGAGTTGGAGTACATCCTTCAGTAAAATCTTTTGACTAAACCTTAGCCAATCTCATGTTTCGATGGGCCAAATACTTGCTCAAAAAATTTGGTCTGGTCGAGCGTGGCTTGCCATTGACGATGCCGCTTAACCGATTCCAGCCGGCGGGATCGGGGCAGACTCAGAAAACGCATAGCTTCCACCGGACCAAGTGCTTCTAACAAAGCAGTTAACGCTCGCTCGATTAGCTCTTCTTTGGGTAAATACCGGGTCGTACTCATCGTAAATCCTCCTTTTCGCAATAAGCCAAGGGAGTACCGCACTAAATTGTAGCATTAACCCGATGACACTGTTTTAATAGCCGATCATCCACACTCACAAAATCAGACTGGGCGGCCTCAGCAAAGGCTAAATGAGCGGCATCGGCCACTCCCATCCCTAAACCAACCAGTTGTTCTGCACGTTGCCGAACCAAAGGTAAATCGAATGGGAGGGAAGCGCCCCATTGTTTCAACAAAAGTAGGAGATGTTGACGTTCCTCCGCTTCCTTAATCGCACCAATTTCAAGCTCGTGGGTCGGGGAAACAATCAATTTAATTTGTTCCTGGCGAATGTGAGCCAAAATCAACTCAACCGCCTCAGTTTCCAAACGAATCCGGGCTTGTTGCTGATCATCAAACGGGCGACATAGAGCGCAAACATCCAAGTAGACACGCTTGGTGATAAGGGAAGGAGTAGAATCCATAATGAACTTTAGCACGGGTCAAACTCAAAGTCAAGGCTAAAGAATCCTTGTATTGTATAAGGAACAGGATGTGAAAAGTAATAAATGGATTCTATAGGAATTCGGCCAAACGCATCCGACTCTCAATATAGTTACACCAAAGCCCCCGGATGTTCGAGGACGCGTTTCAAATCGGCCAGGAATTGGGCCGCCTGCGCTCCATCAATCACCCGGTGATCGGCGGTGAGGGTAAAATCGGCCATGGGTTTGACCACAATCTGGTCTGCTTCGGTGACGATGGGCCGCTTGACGGTGCGCCCTACGGCCAGAATAGCGGCCTGGGGTGGATTGATGATGGCGGTAAAATGCTCTACTCCGAACATGCCCAAATTAGAAATGGTGAAGGTGCCGCCGCGCAGTTCTTCGGGCCGCAGCTTGCCTTCACGGGCGCGCGCCCCCAGGTCGTTCAGTTGGGCGGCGATTTCGCCCAGGCTCAGGCGGTCGGCCTGGCGAATCACCGGCACAATCAGGCCGGCCTCCACCGCCGCCGCCACCCCGATATTGATGTCAGCCCACTCCTGAATACTGTCCTGATTGAACGAGCTGTTGACGGCCGGGCATCGCCCCAGCGTCCAGGCACAGGCTTTGACCAGCAAAGTGGTCAGGGTTATCTTTGGCCCCTCTAAAACAGCCCGCGCCTCCTCCACAATTTGCTGCGCCCGGCTCATCTCAACCTCCAGGCTCACGCTAAACTGGGGAATATCACGGGCGGCGGCGGTCAGCCGCTCGGCGATGGTGCGGCGCATGCCGGTTAACGGTACGCTGCGGCGCAGGGCCGGCTGGCCGGTTTCGGCAGTTGGAAAAACCGGCGAGGCTTCTCGTTGAGGCCGGGCCGCCGCTTGCTGCACGTCTACCGATTGGATGCGCCCCTCCGGCCCGCTGCCGCTGACCGTAGCCAGGTCAACCCCCAACTCGTGGGCCAGCCGCCGCGCCGCCGGTACAGCTTTGATTTTACCAGGAGAAACCTCCATGGGTTGAGAGGTCTGACCGGTCAAAAAATTTTCCACATCGGCTTTGGTTACGCGCTCACCCTGGCGAGGAATGGCCTGCACCTCCAGGCCGTGCGCCTGGGCCATGCGCCCGGCTAAAGGCGTCGCCCGCTCCAACAATTGCGGTTTCGGTTCCCCCTCTTCTGCCCTGGCCGGCATTTTGGCAGGCGCAGCCGCGCCGGGCGACAAGGTTTCACCCGGTTTGAGAATATAGGCAATCACCTGGCCGATCGGTACCACCGCCCCAGGACCGGCTGAAATACCCCCCAGAATGCCGCTGGCCGGGGCCTCCACTTCCATATTAATTTTGTCTGTCTCAACCTCTAAGATTGGCTCATCTTTTTCTACCGGCTCACCTTCTTGTTTGAGCCATTTAGAAATTGTGCCGGCCTCCTGGGCCATCTCAAATTTGGGCATTATGATGGGGGTGGGCATAAAAAGTTTACTCCATATAAACTCGACCGCCGATGGCAGACCGGCGACCGCAGCAATATTTGTCTTGCCTCTGGCGCTGGTCATCCGTCGGCCATCGGCGGTCATTTAAACTTCTAGCCGGTGTAGCTTCCGAACACCAGCGATAATATCCTCTACCTGGGGCACAGCGGCTTTTTCCAGGTTGCGATTGTACGGAATGGGCGCGTCTGCACCGCCCAGCCTGACGATGGGCGCTTCCAGGTAAGCAAAGGCCGGGCTTTGGGCAATCATGGCCACAATCTCGCCGCCGTAGCCGCCGATGAGCGGGGCTTCGTGGACCACCAGCAGCCGCCCGGTTTTTTTGACCGAGCCGACGAGCGTTTCCGCGTCGTAAGGCTTGAGGGTGCGCAGGTCAATCACTTCGACCTCGATGCCCTCCTGGGCCAACTTCTCGGCGGCTTCCAGGGCGCGCAAAGTCATAAACGAGGCCGCCACGATGGTCACATGCTGGCCGGGGCGTTTGACAGCGGCTTTACCCAGTGGGATCATATACGGCTCTGCCGGAACCGGCCCCTTGGTTTTGTACAGTAATTTATGCTCCACAAACATGATGGGGTTGCTGTCGGCGATGGCGGCCAGGAGCAGCCCTTTGGCTTCGTAAGGGGTGCTGGGTGCAACCACCTTTAAGCCCGGCACGTTGACAAACCACGATTCCAGGCTTTCGGAGTGCTGGGCCGCCGCGCCGGTGCCGCAGCCGCCCGGCAGCCGTAAAACCATATTGACCGAGGCTTTGCCGCCAAACATGTAGCGAATTTTGGCCCCCTGCAACACGGTTTGCTCCATCGCCAGGGTGACAAAATCCATAAACTGCATTTCGGCCACCGCCCGCATGCCGGTCATCCCGGCCCCGATGGCCGTGCCGGCGATGCAGTTCTCCGAAATGGGCGTATCGCGCACCCGCTCCGGGCCAAAGCGGTCAATCAGATCGCCGGTAACGCCAAAAGCGCCGCCATACGCGCCGATGTCCTCGCCAATCAAAAAGACCCGCTCATCCCGTTCCATGGCTTGGGCCATGGCTTCGCGCAGGGCTTCGGAAAAGGTAATCTCGCGCGAGCCGGGGGGCGGTGAAATGGGCGTAGCCGGGCCAAAGGTGCGGCTCATCCAGGCGGGCACAACCCGCTCCGGGTTGGCCTTAACTTCCGGCTCCTCGGTGTACACGTCGCGTAGCAAATTTTCTACTTTTGGCTCTTCGCTGGCCTCGGCAAAGGCAATCGAGTCGGCGATGTCGGCCTCTACCTGGGCCGCAATTTGGTCGGCCTCGGCCTGGGTCAAATAGCCCTGATTAATCAGCCAGGCCTGGAAGTTGGGGATGGGGTCATGTTCTTTCCATTCCTGCACTTCTTCTTTGGTGCGATAAACCTGCTTGTCGCTGCGGGAGTGGCCGGTGTAGCGATAGGTCATGGCCTCGATGAGGGTGGGGCCTGCGCCGGCGCGGGCGCGGGCCGCGGCCTGTTTGACCGCTCGGTACACCTCTAGCGGATTCATGCCCTCTACCGTTTCACCGGGCATGTTGTAGCCGACGGCCCGGTCGGCAATGGCGGCCACCGAGATAGCACGATGGGCCGGCATTGACATGGCGTACTGGTTATTTTCGCACAAGAAAATGACCGGCAGTTTCCAAATAGAAGCCATGTTCAGGCTTTCGTGGAAGTTGGCGTTGTTAGAAGCGCCGTCGCCAAAGAAGCAGACCACCACCCGGTCGCTGCCCTGCATGCGGGCGCTCAGGCCGGCTCCCACAGAGAGGGGAATGCTGCCGGCCACAATGCCGTTGGCCCCCAGGCTGCCCAGGGTCAGGTCGGCCATGTGCATGGAACCGCCCCGGCCGCGGCACACGCCGGTAGTTTTGCCCAGCAGTTCGGCCATCATGCCCTGCACATCTTGCCCTTTGGCTATGGCGTGGCCGTGCCCACGATGGGTCGAGGTAATTTGGTCGTCGGGGCGCAGGGCCGCGCACGCGCCCACGGCTACGGCTTCTTCGCCGATATACAGATGCATGGTGCCGTGAACTTTGCCGGCGTAATACTGCTGTTGGGCCGCTTCTTCAAAGGCGCGAATCAGCATCATCTGGCATAACATTTCCCGTAATTTGTCCGGTGAGAGGTCAATTTGGGTGGTTGTGTCCTGTTGAATGGTTGCTTCCATAGGTAGCTCCTCTGTAAATACGACCGCTGACCGCCGAAAAGTATTTTCCTCGTGGCGAAACTCAGTTTCGCCACGCAATTGGGTGTCCAAACTCAGTTTGGACACCAGCTAATAAACAGGCGGAAAACCGGTGGTGAATGACACACACCCGGTCCTCGGTCGTCGGTCCCCGGTCAGCGCCGGCAAAAGAATTTTATCGTTGATATTGCCGTCAGGGATTATGTGTTAATCTCACTCTGTAAAAATTCACGCACCTGCTGTAGATTGGGCAGGCGCAGGCATTGTTGGGCGATGTTTTGAGCCTGGGCGCGCGTTAACTTCCGCAGCAAGGCTTTGACGGAAGGTATGGCCGAGGCCGCCATGCTAAATTCATCCAGCCCCAGCCCCAACAATAAGGGTACGGCCAGCGGCTCGCCGGCCATCTCGCCGCACAAACCGACCCATTTGCCGTGCTGGTGGGCGGCCTGAATCACTTGATGGATGAGGCGAATCACGGCGGGGTGAAGCGGGTCGGCCAGGTGGGCCACCTGCTCATTGGTGCGGTCCACGGCCAGGGTATACTGAGCCAGGTCATTGGTGCCAATGCTAAAGAAATCTACCTGCGGGGCCAGCACGTCGGCCAGCACCGCGGCGGAGGGCACTTCAATCATAATGCCCACCTCAAGCTTAACCGCATAGGGGACGCCGCGAGCCTGCAAGGTGGCTTGGGCCTGGGCCAACTGAGCCAGGGCTTGCTGTAGCTCCTCCTCGGAGCCGATCATGGGAAACATGATCTTTACGTTGCGCTCATGCCCGGCCCGCAAAATGGCCCGCAGTTGCACCTGAAACAACTCCGGGCGAGCCAGGCACAGGCGAATAGCCCGCACGCCCAAAAAGGGGTTTTGCTCTTTGGGCAGATCAATGCTGGGCAGTTCTTTATCGCCGCCCACGTCCAGGGTGCGTACAATCAGCGGCAACTGCTGAAAAACGTCGGCAATGGCCCGATAGATGCGGTATTGCTCCTCTTCGGAAGGGAGGGTATCGCCCTGCAAAAACAAAAACTCGGTGCGCAGCAAACCGACCCCTTTGGCCCCCATCTCCAGGGCATAATGGGCGTCGGTCACGCTGCCGATATTGGCTACCACCTCAATCTCCACCCCATCGGCGGTGAGGGCCGGTTCATGGGCCTGGGCCAGTTCCAGGGCGCGGGCCTGCCGGTGGGCCTTTTGCCGGGCCTGGTAGGTTGACAGGGTGGCCTCGTCGGGGTCAATGATCAACTGGCCGGCGCTGCCGTCAATGATGACCGTAACCCCGGAGGAGATTTCAATCTGGTCCAGCCCTACTACCGCCGGGATGTCGAGGCTGCGCGACAGGATGGCGGTGTGAGAGGTGCTGCTGCCGATTTCGGTGCATAAGCCCAGGGCCATTTTCCGGTTGAGCGAAGCGGTGTCGGAGGGGGTCAGATCGTGGGCAATGATGACGGCCGGTTGTGTCAGGGCGCTCAGGGTAGTTTCTTCTAAGCCCAGCAATTGGCGCAGCAGCCGCTGGGCCACATCTTTGATGTCGCCTTTGCGCTGGCGAAAGTAATCATCATCCAGCGCATCAAACTGGGCGATCAGCTCATTAGCTACCCGGTCAACTGCCGCTTCGGCGTTGATGCTCTCGTCCTGGATAATCTGCTTGATCTCGTCGGCAAAAACAGGGTCGGTCAAGAACATGCGGTGAGCTTCAAAGATTTGGGCCTCTTCGTGTCCAATGGTTTCCTGGGTCTGTTCTTGCAGTTTTACCAGCATGGCCTGGACGGCTTCGATAGCCTGGAGCAGGCGTTCAACTTCGGCCATGGGGGTTTGAATCATGTGGCGTTCAAAGGTTAGCGGTTCAGGCCGGTAAACAAAGGCCGGGCCGATGGCAATCCCCTGGCTGGCGGCGATACCCGTCAGGCTGATCATACCGCCTCGCCAAAATTATCTCGGATCAATTGGGTCAAGGCGTCCAGCGCGGCTTGAGCGTCGTCGCCCTCGGCCGTGAGGCGAATGGTATGGCCCTGGGCTACGGCGGCCTTGACGACGCTGACAATACTTTTGGCGTTGACTTCGGGATTGTTGCGGGTAAGATTGGCCAGCATGATTTTTGATTGAAATTTGCCGGCCGTTTGCACAAAAGCCACGGCGGGCCTGGCATGCAGGCCGACCGGATGGTTGATGGTGATGATGGTTTCTACCATTTTTTCAAACCTCATTTCCCCTATTTACCGTTAGCAGCGGCCACTTGCTGGTCTTGCAGCCGTCTCAGGTGAACAATGGTCAGCGATTCATCCACTTTCACATCGGCGTAGGTCACCGGGTCGCCTTGAGCCACGTCGCGCACCAGTTGGCTGCCCGGCGCCAGCCCTAGCGGCAGCAGATTCTCCCGGCGGGCGATCTCGGCGCGTTCAATCAGTCCATAAACGCAGAACCCGCCCAGGCCGTCAATGGTTTCGCCGGCCTTCAAATCCTTTTTGGCTACGGTGATGGTTTCGGCTACCGGCAGGCGGTCGGTGGCTGCGGTGGTTTCGTCCTTTAACACGGCGCGGGCGATAGAGATAGGCGTTTCCAAACTGGTCAGGTGATAAGGCCGGTAGAGCGCCCAGTAAGGGCCGCTGCCCATGCTCAAGTATTGCAGGTCTCGAGCAATCTTGGGATGATCGGTGGTAAAAACTACAAACACCCCGGGAGAAACGCCCAGGCCATACTCAACCACGTTCTTCTGGTTGAGTATTCCCCCATCTTCTTTGGGTACGTAAACTTTGGCCAGCGTGGCCGGCGTAACCGGCGGGCCATGCATGCCGCGCACATCCGGCACAAAACCGATGGCATTACCCAGCGAGGTCATCTCGACCATGGTTTTGGTGCCGTCCTCAAACGAGGCCAGCATTTTGGGGTTCATTTGGCGCAGTCTGGCTTTTTCGGCTACAGAGGCAGGGTTAGAGGTGCGATCAAGCGGGTTGTTTTTGCCTTTGCCGGCGCAGACCACCTCAAAGCCCAGGCTGCTGGCAAAATCAAACAGTTCCATGGTGGTGCCGGGTTCGTCGCCGGCGGTGAGGGTATAAACCACTTTGGCCGC
>CAZDMM010000198.1:0-10700 GCA_964505845.1 uncultured Caldilineaceae bacterium | reverse complement strand
CCAGGGGATAAGCAAGCATGTCCACATTGCCCATCTGCTGCATCAGGCTCAGACTTTGTTGAAAATGCGTGACCGCCTCGCGGTAGCGACCATGAAGTCGCAGCCGGTCGCCGTAAAGCATGTGAATCAGGGCCAAACGCCATAGCAGTTTTTCATCCTTTTGAGCCAGTGCAATCGCTTCATCAAAGGCGGTAAAGGACTCCTGGGGGTCTGGGGTGGCCTGGGCCAGGGTGGTTAACACTGCCACCAGCGGCTCCAATTCTTGCAGCCGGCGGGCCATCGGCAGCGCCCGGGGCAGATAGCCGGCTGCCTCAGCATAACGGCCCTGCAAAGCGATATGGGTGGAGGCCCCAACCAGAGCCAGACACAAAGTAGCCCTGTCCGCTTCACCCGCCTGCGCGACAGCCGCCGTGAACCACTGCTCCCCCTCGCGCCAATAACCGCGCCGCAGCCAGAAAAACCAGAGATGATTCGCCAAACACAAAACAGGCTCAACTTGCTTTGCTTCCAAGCCCCATCTCAAAGCGGCGCGCAGGTTATCCTGTTCCTGATCCAGGCGAGCATAGGCAGCGATCCCGTCCGGGCCGTGCAGTTGGGGGTCGAATCGAGCCGCCAGGGCCAGGTAGGCATCAAAATGCTGCTGCCGGGCGGCCGGTTCCTCATTGGTCTTGTCCAATTTTTCGGCGGCGTATTGCCGGGTGAGTTCGTGTAAATCGTAGCGACCGTTGGCCTGAACCAGCACCAGCGATTTATCCACCAGCCCCAGCAGCACCGGCAAGGGTGAGCCGGTTACTTTGGCTGCTTCCTCCAGGGCAAAGCCGCCTTTAAAAACCGACAGCCGGGCCAGCGCGGCCTGTTCGGCGGGTAAGAGCAAACGCCAGGAATGGTCAAACAGCGCCCGCAGGCTGCGCTGGCGTTCCGGGGCGTTGCGCGGCCCGGTGGAGAGAAAATCCAAATCTTGCCGAATTTGCTGCGCAATCTGTGGGCAGGGCATCAAGCGCGTCCAACTGGCGGCCAATTCTAGCGCCAGGGGCAGACCATCTACCAGGCAGCAGATCTCCGCCACCGCCCCAGCCTGTCCGGCCAGATCAAATTGGGGATTAAGGCGTTGAGCGGTTTGTTTAAAAAGGTCAACGGCCTGAATCGGGTCAAAGCCGGCCACGGGATAGAGCCACTCTTCGGCCAGATTGAGCCTTTCACGGGAGGTAACCAGCAGTTTGAGGCCAGGAGCGCCGGCCAGCCAGCCGGCCAGCATGGCTGCACCGGCTACCACCTGTTCAAAGTTGTCCAGCACCAGCAGCATTTGGCGCGTTTGAAAGATGGGCCGGAGTTGATCCTCGGCCGGCTCGGCGCCGATGAGCGGCTGGTTGAGAGCGTGGGCAATAGCCGGAGCAAGGCCGCTAACCTTATCAACAGCAGCCAGGGGCACAAAAATAACCCCATCCTCAAAATTTTGCGGCTGGGTGTGGGCGGCAGCCAGGGCCAGCCGGGTTTTCCCAACCCCGCCAGGGCCAATTAAGGTCAAGAGGCGGCAGGTGGGATTGGTCAATTTGGCGGCGATGTCGGCCAATTCGGCGGTGCGGCCAATGAGAGGGGTGACTGATAAAGGCAAGGGGGCTGCGTGGTGGAATGAGCGACGGGCGGGCTTGGGTGGTTCGATTGCCAGGGCATCAACCGGGCGTTGACCCCGGGCACACTGGATAAAAAGGTGGCGTTGGAGCAGAGGTATCTGCAAAACCTGGGCCAACAGTTCGGCCAGTTCTGCCGAAGGCCGGCGTTGATCAGACTCAATTTTTTTGACGGTAGCAGTGGAACAATGGGTTTGGGCGGCCACTTCGCTCTGAGTTAAGCGTAAGTGTTGTCGCTGACGTTTGACCCATTCGCCAAAGGAGTATGTCACGGTCATGCCGGTTTGTCCCCCATTTTGTCACCCCCGGTATCCCCAAAGGGAGACCAAGCAGCGGGTAACTTGTGCTTTAATACATATTGACTGAGGAAGTGACCTTAAGTATAAATCAAAAAGGTGTGACCAATTTGAGTTGTAGTATAGGGCCTTGTGCCCGTTTTAGGTTTTACAAACGCCCACAAGGGGCTTTACTACCCCAATTGCAACTCATTTTGGTCACACCCAAATCAAAAAGCTAAGGAGAAAAATTAAATGATGAACTGGTATTTTTGGATAAAATTCTTACACATCATCACTGCAATGATGTTTGTTGGCGGTATTTTTGGCCGGCAGTTGGTGCGGGTCTATGCCAAAAAGACGGATGATATACACATCTTTGCGGCGCTCAGCCATGCTGCAGGCCGCCTTGAAAATTTGATGATCATACCTGGGAATTTGGCGGTTATTGTTCTGGGGGTGATTTTGGCGTTGGAGTCAGGCTACCCAATTTTGGGGGTTCTCCAGGGCGCCGCCCAGAACTGGTTGTTGGTATCAAACATTTTGCTGGTGATAGGTCTGGTGTTAGTGCCAGCCGTGTTTATCCCACGGGGTAAGAAGTTTGCCGTCATTTTGGAGGCGGCCTTAGCCAGGGAGGAGATGACCCCGGAACTGCGGGCGGCCCTGGAGGATGGGGTGGTCAAACTGGCGCATCGTTACGAAGAGGTTTCGCTGGTGCTTGTAGTGGCCTTGATGGTTTTGAAGCCGTTTTAGCTGCCACGCCCTACTACTGAGCCGGCGACAGCCTTAAGCCCTTGTCGCAATCGCGCTGGCAAATCCAATCGGCGTTGATGACGGTTTCATCAGGGTAGACAATCTTGATAACCTGATTCTCGGAGAGGCGGGTAAACTGTTTGCACTGGGCGTTGAAGCCGGCTTCAAAGTTGGGGCAGTCATAGGTCACTATCGTCAGGCTCCACCAGCCCACCGCATCGGTAACGTTAGACACGACCAAATCCCACTCGCCGGCTTCCTGGTCGGGGTACCAATTGCTGGGGCCGCTGGGGTGGGAGAGGACGCTCCAGGTGCCGTTGTCGGCCAGGATGCTAAAGCCGTTGATCGGCCGGCCGGACTTGTCGCGGATAAAACCTTTGAGATGCATGATCCCGGCGTTGGCCTGGGCGCTCCAGGCAGCCGGGATAAACTGGTCGGTGGAGGGGGGCAGGGCAGCGGGGGCAGCCGGAACAGGCAGCGGTGGGGCTTCGACCACCGGCAAAGCGCCGGGCGCGCCGGTAATCTGGAGCAGGGGAGCGTACACCCAGCCGCTTGTATTTTCTGCCAGCTTATAATCCAGTTGCAGCCAGTTGCTATCCGCGCTGCGGCCCAGTGTTCTGGCCAGGGTGCGGGCCGGAACAACGCCGAGGGCGTCGTAGGCCAGGCCGGGGCCGGCCAGCAGGTTAACCTTTTGCAAGGTTGTCACCCAGACCGTATCGGTGCTTTGGCCAGGTTGTGGGGCCACGACGCCGGGCGGATTATACCAGTCGCACAGGTTAATGGCGGTGGTTGTTTGCTGGGGGTTAACTTGAAAGGGGCGCGGCTGGTGGTCGGTGCAGCCTGGGCCGGAGCCGCAGACAGCCGCCTCTGAATATAAGCCGGTCAGCCCGGCGCCGACCGTTTGGGCATAGGCGATGTACTCCCCCGGCGGGGCGGCCACGCTGAAATCAGCCTGGTCAAGCTGAATCGGCTGTTTCAAGATGTCGCCGCTGCTGGTGTTTTCCAAAAAGAGCGTCATGGGTGGGGTGCGAGAACCGGGATAACAGACTCGCCCGCTGACCGTGCCGGTTACAGCCAGCGAAACCGCCGGAGTTGGGCTGGGCGGCAGCGCCGTAGATGTGGGAGAAGGCAGGATGGCCGGGCTGGGCAGCCCCGTGACGGTTGGAAGCAGGGCCAGAGGGGTGGGCGGCGGCGGCGCGGGCGTTGGATTGCAGGCCGTCAGGGCCAGCACAAACAGCCAGATGGAGCGCCGGCCGGAAGTTAGCAGTGAGAATGTTCTAAAACTCAAAATAGATAAGCCTCCTAAATTTCCTTTCCCGTTCAAACTACAAGTGATAGCGGCAAGCGTTATTTGACCACATATTTCGGTTTGAGTCAAGCAGCTCAAATTGTTTAACGCCTTGCGCCAGCTTGACGCTGAGCCTGGAGTCCCGAAACCAGAATCAATTATGACTTGATAACTTTGTACCGCAGCCAGACCACCTCCCCCTCGAGTTGTGCCAGGTGGGTCAACTTGAGGGGAACCACGCCGGCTGCTGCGGTTAAATCTGGCGCTTGGAAGAAGGAGTTGGGGGTAATGCCGCCAACCAGGCTGGGCTGAACGAGCAGACTGACCTCGTCCACCAATCCGGCCCGGAGCAGGACGCCGTTAAGCGTTCCGCCGCTGTCAACCCGCACCAGGCTGACCCCCTGGCGCTCATGTAACTGCTGCAAGGCTGTCCACAGGTCAACCCGTTCCTGGCCCGTCACCAGGTACTCAACCTGCTGCTGCCGAAGCTCTTCCAGATAGGTTTGGGGGGTAGCGCCGGAGGAGAGTACCAGGACATCGCGCCAGTAAGGCTGCCGGCGCCAGTACGGCCAGTTCTTTACCCGGCCGCGGCTGTCAACCACCACTAGCAGCGGCCTGCAGCGGCGGCCGGTGGTTCGGGTGGTTTAGAAGTGATAAATGTCACCCATAATTGGTGACTTTTGCGAGTGCGCATTGACGTGTTCCGGTTGTATACTAGAGAGTGAGGCTAATATATAAGCTTTAATTAACACAAGGAGGCAAATCTATGGTCACAGCAATTTACCTTATTGCCGGGGTTGCCGTTCTTGGAGTGTTTTATTTGGTATGGCAGACCGGGATCAAAACATACCAGAGATTTCGGGGCAAGATGTTAGTGACGTGTCCGGAAACTCATCAAACGACGGGCGTTGCGCTAGATGCGGAGCATGCCGCGCTAACCGCCTTTCAGGGTGAGCCGGATTTACGCCTAAAAGAGTGTATGCGCTGGCCGGAGCGGCAAAATTGTGGCCAAGAATGTTTGGCCCAGATCGAACTGTCGCCGGAGAACTGTTTGGTCAGGACAATGTTGGCGCATTGGTATCAGGGCCGGGTGTGCGTTTTTTGTGGTAAGCCCTTCCAACAGGTCGACTCTTATGATCATCACGCTGTGTTTTTGTATGATCAGAAACCTGTGCTGCTGAGTCCGGAAGGTAGGCTTGTCGAATGGCTTGAGGTGCCGGTAGACACGCTGCCCCAGGTGCTCACCACCTACCAGCCGGTTTGCTGGAATTGTTTTGTCGCTGAGACATTTCGCCGTAAATATCCAGAGTTGGCCTTATACCGCCCCCAGAAGCCAAGCCACTAATTTGCTGCCTTTTGTCCACTTTACCTTGATCCTCTCTATCTCCAAACAAGGCTGAACCGCCCGGCCAGAAGTGTTGAGCAGATTTAGTGATACATGTCACAGCTATTGATGACTTTCGTTAGTGTACACCGTCAGGTTCTTGAGGCATACTAATTATAGAAGCTTATTTTAACTTTTTGGGAGCCAATACCGTTACAAAAACGGCGATTTTGGCTTTTGCTTGTACCTGAAAAGGTACAGGGGGCAACTATGCGACCCTGTCACAGGCCCTCCTGGTGGGCTAAGGGTGTCGTGGTGCTCCTGCTAACACTCCTGCTTGCTTTGACGGGTCTAGCCTGGGTCCAGGCTCAATCGGGCCAGGCAGTCGTCATCCTGGAAGTGCGCGGCGTCATTGACCCGGTCGTTGCGCAATACCTGAAACACGGCCTTGACACAGCCAACCGCACCGACGCCCTGTTGGTGGTCATTTTACTGGACACGCCCGGCGGTCTCGATACCGCTATGCGCGAGATAGTCCAGGCTATTCTCAATTCTGACACTCCTATTGTGGTCTACGTGGAACCTTCCGGGGCGCGAGCCGCCTCGGCCGGGGTCTTTATCGCCATGTCCGCGCACCTGGCGGCGATGGCCCCTGGCACCAACATCGGGGCAGCTCATCCCCTGGCTGTAGGCAGTGAGGGTGAGCCAGCATCTACCCTGGAAGACAAGCTGACCAACGACGCCGTAGCCTATCTGCAGGCCATTGCCCAGCAGCGCGGCCGCAACGCCGACTGGGCCGAGGCTGCGGTGCGCCAGAGCGCCTCTCTCACCGCCCAACAGGCCGTAGACCGCCGGGTGGTAGACCTGGTAGCCACCGACCTGGCCGGCCTGCTGGCCCAACTCGACGGGCGCCGGGTTGTTACCCGCAGTGGGGAGAGACGGCTGGACGTGGCCGCCGCGCCCCTGGTGCGACAGCCTATGACCTGGCTGGAAGCGATCGCGCACGGCCTGGTTGACCCCAATATCGCCTACATCCTGCTCTCTCTGGGAACCATCGCGCTCATCGCCGAATTTTACAACCCCGGTGCGGTTGTGCCTGGGGTGACGGGAGCCATCTGCCTGATCCTGGCTTTCATCGCCCTGGGAAATCTGCCGGTCAACTGGGGCGGCATCGCCCTCATCGGCCTGGCCTTCTTTCTCTTCATCCTTGACCTCAAAGTGACCGGTTTTGCCCTGAGCGTGGCCGGAGCCATTAGCTTTGTGCTCGGCTCGCTATTTCTGTTCAGCCCCTTTGCCCCGGAGTCGCCCACCCTGCCCAAACTCGCGGTCAGCCCCTGGCTGCTGGCGCTGATGACTCTCCTCCTGGTTGGTTTCTTCAGCTTTGCCGTGACCGCCGGGTTACGCGCCCAGCGGCAGCAGGTGTTAATGGGCCGCCAGAGATTGATTGGCGCCAGGGGTATGGCTTTGTCAGAATTGGCTCCGGAAGGAGTCGTGCAGGTGCAAAGCGAAACCTGGACGGCCATCGCGTCTGAGCCGATCCGGGCCGGCGAAACGGTTGAAGTAGTAGATAGCGACGGCCTGAATTTACAGGTCCGTCGGGTTGGTTGAAACAGGAGGAAATAATGGAACAAACATTTAATACTATCCTCACCATTCTGGTTTTGCTCATCGTGGTGGTTCCCCTTTTATCCCTGGCTATCAAGATTGTGCGGGAGTACCAGCGGCTGGTGGTGTTTCGGTTGGGCCGCTGCATCGGCGACCGAGGGCCGGGCCTGGTGCTGCTGATCCCCTTTGTGGACGTGCCGATTTGGGTTGACCTGCGCGAATTGTTTCTGGAAGTTCCCAAGCAAACCTGCATTACCAAGGATAATGCCCCCATTGATATTGACTTCCTGATCTATTGGAAGGTGGTTGAACCCGTTACCAGCGTCATCCGGGTGGGCAATTTTGCCGGCGCTTCACAGGGGATTGCCACCACCACGCTGCGGGCGGTCATCGGCGACATCCTGCTGGACGATGTGCTGGCCAAGCGGGAGCAGATCAACCAGGTGCTGCGGGTCAAAATGGATGAAGTGACCGGCCGCTGGGGGGTTAAGGTGACGACGGTGGAGATCCGGGAAATCCTGCCGCCCAGAGAGGTGCAGAACGCTATGAACCGGCAGTTGGCGGCCGAGCGTGAGCGGCGGGCCACCGTTACCCAGGCGGAGGGAGACAAACAGGCCACCATTCTGCGGGCTGAAGGCGACCGCCAGGCCACCATCCTGCGGGCCGACGGCGAGCGTCAGGCTGCTATCCTGCGGGCCGACGGCTTTTCGTTGGCTCTGAAGAAAATCTACCACATCGCCCATACCATTGACGATAAGACCATGAGCCTGCAATACCTGGAAATGCTCAAGGCGCTTGGTTTGGGGCCGGCCACCAAGTTTGTCCTGCCCATGGAATTTACCAATCTGCTGCGCCCTTTCCTGGGGCACACCGGCCATGCTCTGAGTGGAGATGAATTAGAAAGAGAGGCGCAGCACGAAGCATAACCTCGCTCAATGGATTCGTTCATATTGGTATAGCGTGTGCAGGTGCGCCGTACTTTCAAAGTGCGACGCACCTCAAAAATAGGGCAGATACATCAACAGCCATTTCTCTGGAAGGAGGATATTATGGCTAACAAAATCACCTTGAGTGTCATCACAGCGGATGTGGGCGGCTTTGTGGGACATTCTAATATTCATGAAGCCCTGCTGGAAGAAGCGACTGAACGCATGGAAATCGCCAGGCTGCACGGCCCCATCATAGATTTTCATGTAACGCATTGTGGGGATGACCTGGGATTGATCATGACCCATTATCAAGGCGTTGACAACCCGGAGATCCACCAGTTGGCCTGGGAGGTGTTTGAGGGCTGCACCGAGGTAGCCAAGAAGCTTAAACTCTACGGGGCCGGCCAAGACCTGCTGGCCGACGCCTTCTCCGGTAACGTGCGCGGCATGGGGCCGGGCGTGGCCGAAATGAGCTTTGAGGAGCGGCCGGCCGAGCCGGTCCTCGTCTTTTTTGCCGATAAAACCAGCGCCGGGGCCTGGAATCTGCCTCTTTATCGTATGTTTGCCGACCCCTTCAACACCGCCGGCCTGGTCATTTCTCCGGCGATGCACCAGGGTTTCCGCTTTGAAGTCAACGATGTGAAGGCGCACCGCCAGATTTTTTTTGACACCCCTGAGGAAAGCTATGACCTGCTGGTTTTCATCGGCGCACCGGGGCGTTATGTCGTCAGCGGGGTGTATACCAAAGCCGGCGACATCGCGGCGGCTTCGTCCACCCAGCGGCTGGCCCTGATTGCCGGCAAGTATGTGGGCAAAGATGATCCGGTCTGCATTGTCCGAACCCAGGGAACGTTTCCGGCGGTGGGTGAGGCCCTGGAACCTTTCACCATGCCGCACATCGTTGAAGGCTGGATGCGCGGCTCACACCACGGCCCGCTGATGCCCTGCCCGGTGGGCCAGGCCCATCCCAGCCGTTTTGACGGGCCGCCGCGCGTCATCTCGCTGGGCTTTCAACTGGCTAATGGCCGCCTGGTGGGGCCGCTAGACATGTTTGATGACCCCGGCTTCGACGAGTCGCGCCGCCTGTGCAATATTATCGCCGATCATTTGCGGCGTCACGGCCCCTTTGAGCCGCACCGTTTGCCGATGGATGAGATGGAGTATACCACTTTACCCCAGGTAATGACCAGGCTTGAAGGACGGTGGCAGCCAACCAATGGGCATGCGCCGGAACCGCTGGCCGAAGCTGAAGCCAGGGTTAAGGGGTAAGACGCCATGTCGAAGCTGACGGACGAGACACACGCGAACCGGAGAGATTTTTTTACGCCGGAATGGTTTGCCCAGGAGCAGGCTCAACGGATGGAATCCTCACGCGGGAAGCTGTTGATTGCCGGCTGTTGTTCCGGCGCTTACCTGTCAAATCAAGTTGCCGCCAGGTATAACCAACTCCTGGCCGAAGCAGGCAGCCAGGATGCAATTTTGTACTTGCCGAAGATTGATTTTCGCTTTTCTGATAGCGAAACGTGCGCTCGTTTGGAACTTCACGTGGGCGGTTATGATGTTTTTCTGATTCAGGCCCTGCTCAATCCCCTCACAGGCCACAGCGTTGATGACCATTACATGGCTTTTCTCATCGCGGCCCGCACCTTTCGTGATCATGGGGCCAGCCACGTCACCGCCGTCTTTCCTTATCTGGCCTATGCCCGGCAAGACAGGCCCACCAAGTTTATGCGGGAGCCAACCACAGCCAAATTGATGGCCGATCTAAGCATGACGGCGGGGGTTGACCGGCTGATTACCTGGGAACCGCACAGCAGCCAGATTCGGGGCTTTTATGGCCGGATGCCGGTGGAAATGCTCGACTCCCTGACCCTGTTTGTGGAGGAGTTTCGGCGCTTTCGAGGGCGTGAGGATGCCATCGCCGTTGCCCCCGATGCC
The DNA here is from genome assembly GCA_964505845.1 of uncultured Caldilineaceae bacterium. Lineage (GTDB taxonomy): Bacteria > Chloroflexota > Anaerolineae > 4572-78 > J111 > DSQQ01. The sequence continues at coordinate 960 of CAZDMM010000198.1, read as the reverse complement.
GGCGCCTCAAAGTTTGTCACCTATTTTGGCCGGGCGCTCGACCTCAAGTGCGCCATTGCCTCTAAATTTCGCCCCCACCCGGAGGAGGCCCTGATTACCGAGGTGATTGGCGACTTCACCGGCAAACGAGTCGCTCTTGTGTTGGATGATATGATTAGCAGCGGAGGCACTATCTACGAACTCATCAAAAAACTGGTCAAAGAAAAAGGCATCCGCGAGGTCTACCTGGGCGTCTCTCATAATCTGTGCATGCAGCCGGCCTATGAGCGGCTGCTGGAGCTGCACGCTCACTATGGTTTGAAGGCGTTGATTGTTACCAACAGTATTCCCCAAACCGACCGGTTCCAGGCGCTCCCTTTTGTTTCGGTCAGATGTTTATCGGAGACCCTCAGCCGGACGATTAACCGGATTCATTACAACCGCTCGGTCAGCGAATTGTTTTATAGCAAGTGAGCCGGCTTAAAGCCGTACCTGTGGCGCTGTAAGCGGTGTGAAGGCAGGCCGCATGAGCATCCGCAATCTTGAGTTTATGTTCAAACCCAGGTCGGTGGCCGTGGTGGGCGCGTCAACCCAGCCGCACAGTGTTGGCCTGACGGTGATGCGCAGCCTTTTGGCCGGCGGCTTTGCCGGGCCGATTATGCCGGTCAATCCCCGGCACAAAGCGGTGGCCGGGGTGCTGGCCTATGCTGACATCCAGAGTTTGCCGGAAACTCCTGACCTGGCCGTGCTGTGTACTCCGCCGTCCACCATCCCCGGCTTAATTGCCGAATTGGGCGGCCGTGGAACCAGGGCAGCCCTGGTGCTGACGGCCGGGCTGGATCGGGAGCGCGATGCGCACGGCCGCACCTTGCAGCAGGCTATGCTTGAGGCGGCTAAACCCACCCTCATGCGCATCCTGGGGCCAAACTGTGTCGGCTTGATGATCCCCGGCCTGGGGCTGAACGCCAGCTTTGCCCACAC
>CAZDMM010000197.1:0-10702 GCA_964505845.1 uncultured Caldilineaceae bacterium | reverse complement strand
CGGGCAGCAAAATTTTAGCGGCTCAGAAACCGCCGAGGTGGTGATTCAAGCCCTGGGCGAGTAACTCCTCAGCGTGGTGGTGGTGTTTTTTCCGGCTTAGTAAAAAGTTATACAGAGAAACGCTGAGGAGGCACGGAGTTTCGCTGAGATTCCTCTGTGGTTCTCTATGTCGTCTCGGCGAGTCTTTGTGTTCTTGTTTACCCAGTTTAAATATTTGCAGGGAACCACACTTCCCCTTAAAATCGGGGCCAACCTTTAGGGAGGTGAACCTTGGCCAAACGTCAATGGTGGGCAAAACCTCGGTTGAGAACCGATGAAGAGGAAGAGCGCGAGCGTCGGGTCGGCTGGCTGGAACTTTTTTTTGACCTGGTGTTCGTGGTCGTCATCGCCGAACTGTCGCACAGCCTGGCCGAACATATTTCCATCGAGGGTGTAATCGGCTTTATTTTGTTGTTCATTCCGGTCTGGTGGATTTGGATTGGCGGCACTTTTTACAATGAGCGGTTTGAAACGCATGATGTGAGCAACCGCCTGTTTGTATTTTTGCAAATGCTGCCGGTGGCGGCGTTGGCCATTTTTGCCCACGATGCGCTGGGCGAAACTTCAACCGGGTTTGCCCTGGCCTATGCGGCCGGACGAGTCATTATCATTATCCTGTGGCTGCGCGGCGGCTGGCACGATAAAAGGTTCCGCCCGGTCTCGAATCGTTACGCCGTTGGTTTTGGGCTGTCGTGTTTACTGTTTGTTGGCTCGGTGTTTACGCCCCCACCGCTGCGCTTTTGGCTGTGGGGATTGGGTTTATTGATTGACGTGGTCACGCCGATGACTACCCTCCATTTCCAGGCCCAACTGCCTCGTTTCAGTACCTCGCGCCTGCCGGAGCGATTGGGCCTGTTTGTCATCATCGTTTTGGGCGAAACGCTGGTGGGCGTGGTGCGTGGAGTGGCCGAACAACATGCTTTGACCCTGACTGCGGGCGTGACAGCCGCGCTCGGCTTGGCCCTGGGGTTTGGCCTGTGGTGGGTTTACTTTGATTTTGTGGCCCGCCGCCAGTTCCAGCGGGGCCGCTGGTGGCCGCTCATCTGGACGTATCTGCACCTGCCGCTGCTGATGGGCATTGTGGCGACGGGCGCGGGGGTAAACAATGTGGTGGCCAGCGAAGAAACCGGCTTGCCGAGCGAAGTCCGCTGGCTCATTTCGGCAGCGGTAGCTGTGGCTTTGGTCATCATCGGCCTGCTGGAATTTACCCTGCGCCGCCCTGAGGATGAGCCAACCCATCCCCAGTTTAGCCCGGTGTTAAAGTTTGTGGGTGGGGTGCTGGCCCTGGGTCTGGGCTGGCTGGGCGTAGGCTTTAGCTCAACCCTGCTGTTGAGCCTGTTGATGCTGCCTATTTTTATGCAAATGATTTATGGAGCCTATGTCTGGTTTCAGCAGCCTCTGGCAGAACCGGCCCTGGAGCCTTAACCCTCAAAATATTGCCCGTGATAGCCATGCAGGATCGGATGCGGCGCTTCGGCCCGCGCAATTTCTTCAAAGGAACCGGCCTCCAAAATGAGTAAAAAGGAGGTTCCCCGCCTGGCGTCCAGCACCACCGATAAAATAACCCCTTCATCCTCGGCTGTAGCCCCCGGCGCGCTGACAAATACCGGTTCGCCGGGGTAACAGTGCTCCTCAAACCAGGCAGCGGAGCGCCGGCCCTGCACATCAATTTTGACCAATTGATTGTAAAAGCCGGCCGGCCGCTGTTGGTTGACGCTCATGCCGTAGACAAAACGATAATCGCCGCGCATATGGTAACGCTCGTAGTCAAAACGGGGCAACTCCAGGCACTCGTCTGACAACGTTTCAAACGTGGCCCGCTTGCCGTTCAGGGGGAGGCGATACCGCCGTAGCTGTCCAAAGGGCAACTGTGAGGTGGCGTCTTTCAGCCGGTGCAGATAAAAGGCATTGATAATCGAGGCGTCGGGGTAGGCCGCCAGGTCAACCGCTAACTCGCCATCACGCTCAAAGGCGTTGATGTGATGGAAGGCAAAAAAAGCCTCGCTCTCGTAGCGGCCCACCAATTCCCCGGTGTGGCGATTGAGGACGTAAAACGGTGTGCCTCGCCGGGGCTTCCACTCAAAGTTTTCAATAAAGGGCTTGAGCCAGAGCAGAAGATTCAGCGGATTGACCAGCAGCGGAAACTCGGCCACGATGAAGTAGTTGGGAGTCATGCCAAAGCTGTGCAGGTAAGCCGGCTCGCTGGCCGGAATGGCGCCGATGAGATGGGGTTTGGCTGTCCCGGCAATCCGGTACAGGCGGTACTGGCTGACCCGCCCAAAGCGAGTCACCAGGTTGTAGGCGGCGCTATGGTCGGCCTCAAAGTGGGGATGGACGGTCGTCATCTGGCCGACCAATTGCTCCTCGTAGTTGAAGACCCCTACGGAGGCCAGGGTTTCGGGGTCAAATTCTACCTGCAGAGGCGTTTCACCCAGGGCGATGAAACGCTCGGCTATTTTGGCGACGTTAACCTTGGCGCTGTCGGTGATGTGGGGCGAGAAGACGCTAAAGACCCGTTGAAACAAGGAACGGCAGGGGTCGGTGGCAAACTCGGAGTAAGCAATGCGGTTGGTTTCTTTAGCCTGGCGATAAGCCTGGCAATCCAAAAATTTGTTGGCGTAGGCCACCTGTCCCTGCCGGAACGAGAATTTGTGCAGCATAGCCAGGCCGTCAAACCAGTGGCGGTACTGCTGCTGGCCCACGTGCAGGGCGCCCGGCCCGTTGCGCAGCAGCAGGCCGGGATGTGGCCCTGCACCGGCAGCCGTTCCAGGCTGATCTCGGCCTCGGTTTGTGTGAAGCCAAGCGCAAACTCTACCGCAGGTGGCTTAATATTGAGGGACATAGTGCTGGCCTGCCGCCATCGTCGCCCCCACCTGAACCGGGCCGGGGTCAATCAGTTCCGCCGCAATTTTGCCCGACGACAACACCGCCGGCACCCCGGCCCCGGGATGGGTGCCGGCCCCCACAAAATAGAGATTCTCAAACTCCTCTGAGCGGTTGTGTGGGCGCAGCCAGGCCGATTGCAGCAGGGTGGGCTTGACCGAAAACGCCGCCCCCAGGTAGCTGTTGAGGGTATTTTGAAAATGCAGCGGGTCAATCATGTGCTCCGCTACAATATTCGCTTGCAAATCGGGCAGGTAATTGTCTTCCAAAAATTGCATAATGGCATCCCGGTAAGGTTTGGCCGCCACCGTCCAATCGGTGCCGGAGGCCAGGTGGGGCACGGGGGCCAGCACGTAAAAAGACTCGCAGCCGGGCGGAGCGATGGTAGAATCGGTGCGGCTAGGCATGTGCAGGTACAGCGAAAAGTCAGCCGGCAGGTGATGTTTGCTGAATATATCGTGTAGCAAACCTTTATAACGCTGGTTGACGATGATGTTGTGATGCGCCAGCTTCGAGTCCAGGTAGCGCCGCTTGGTACCAAAATAAATGACCACCAAGGACATGCTGTACTGCATCTTTTCAATTTTGCGATTGGTATAGATACGGCGGTACTCCGGCGGGATGAGGTAGCGGTAGGTGAAGGCCACGTCGGCGTTGGAAACGATGGCATCGGCGTAGTGGATGGTTCGATCTTGCAGGCGGATACCGCTGGCCCGCCGCTTTTCAATCAGGATTTCAGCCACCTCACTGTTGGGGTGAACCACGCCGCCTAATTCATGCAAAAGACGGCCCAACGCCTGCACAATGGCTCCGGTGCCGCCCTGGGCGTAGTGGACGCCCCATTTACGTTCAAAACTTTGGATCAGGGCATAGAGCGAGGGCGTATCAAAGGGGTTGCCGCCCACCAGCAGCGGGTGAAACGAAAAAACCCGGCGCAAAAAGTCATCTTTGATAAATTGCGATACATAGCCGTACATGCCCAGGTAAGCCTGCATTTTGATGGCAGCGGGCATGATGGAGAGCATGTCGCCCAATTTTAAAAAGGGCTTATCGGTAAACTGCATAAACCGCCGGAAAATGGCCTCGGTTTGACCGACCATTTTTTGATAGCCGGCCTTGTCGGCCGGGTTCCACTGCTCAATTTGGGCCAGCGTGTCCGCCAAGCTGTGATGATAATCAAAGGAGCGCCCGGTATGGTCAAAGATGCGGTAAAAAGGGTCGAGTGGAACCAGGTCAAAATAATCTTCACGCCGGCGGCCGGCGGCCGCAAAAAGCTCATCAAAAATGTACGGGGCGGTGATGACGGTCGGCCCACCATCGAATTTAAAGCCGTTGATGTCGTACACGTAAGCCCGCCCGCCCAGCTTGTCGCGCTTTTCAAAAATCTCTACCTGATGACCTTTGGCCGCCAGGCGAATGGCGGCTCCCAGGCCCCCAAAGCCGCTGCCAATCACAATAATTTTCTGTTTTTTCACGTTAGAAAATCTCCCTCGATTAATCTTGAACAAACGCGGGGGCCGGGGGCATGGCCCACGGTTCCAGCACTTCCGCTGAGGCGGTCAGGCTGCGCCACCAAATCGCTGGCAGCCGCCGCACTTTGTCCCAGCCGCTCACGTAGGCGCGGCGAGTGAACACATCATAATCGTGTCGCTCAATATCTTCCAGGATGGCGCTGTACAGGCCGGCGGCGGCGGCAATAGCCAGTCGCCCATCCCGGTTTAAGCGGGCCAGGCCGGGCAAAGCTTCGGTGTAGAGCCGGCGGTTGCGGATAATTTGAAAGCGCATGAAGGCCCGCCAGCGTTCATCCACCCGGCCGGCGGCCACATCGGCTTCACTCAGGCCAAAGCGGGCCAAATCCTCCTGAGGCAGGTAGACCCGCCCGGCCCGCCAATCTTCGCCCACATCCCGCAGAATGTTGGTCAATTGCAAAGCCACGCCCAATTTGACAGCGTAGGGGATGGCTTCCGGCCCGGAAAAGCCGGTGATATGCATGCTCATCAGCCCCACCGTCGAGGCTACCCCATAGCAATAGGTAGCCAAATCTTCAAAGGTTTCGTAGCGGGTTTGGTGCAAGTCGCGCGCTACCCCTTCGATGAGTTGTTCGGCGTAGCGTTGGGGAATGTGGTAGCGGGCGCGAGCGTCGGCCCAGGCTACGGCCACCAAATCATCGCCGGGCGGACGCCAGGTGAGGGCGTGCTGTCGCCACACCTGCAGTTTGGCCTCGGCGTCGGCTTCGGCCCGGTCTACCAGATCATCGGTGACGCGGCAAAAGGCGTACAGGGCGCGGGTAGCCTGGCGCTTGGGAGCAGGCAGCAGCCCGGAGGCCAGGTAAAACGAGCGACTGTGCTGGGCTGTTACCTCCTGACAGTGAGCATAAGCCCGCTGTAATAGCGACTCGTCCCGCACCGGCCGGGCCGGGGCGGGGGTGATGGAGTGCCAGGCTTCATAGGCTAACCCCAACAAAATGCGCTCCCAGGGGTGTGTGTCTTTGACCATATCCTTTTTCCCTTCGCCGTTGAGAATAATGAAGGGGCGTTTGATACCGCCGGGCCAACCCCTCACTGTACCATACGCACCCGTCAGGTTTTTGTATTTAAATTATAAAGGTTTTGTCACGATTTAGTCAAATATTTGCAAAGAAATAAAAAGTCCTGGCAATTTTGCCAGGACTCTTGGTGGAAATAATTTAGCGGTGACCAGAATGAGTGGATGATTTATTTGGGTGGTGGCTGGCCCGCCTCTTGGCGCAAGGCTTGCAGCAGCCCAGGGATGGTGTACTCCTCGGCGACGGCGCTGACCGGCACTCCCAACTCACGGGCCGTGGCCGCCGTAATCGGGCCGATGCAGACGACCCGACTGTACTGCAAGAAGTCGGCGGGGGAGCGCCCGCCCAAACAATTGACGTAACCCTGTACCGTAGAGGAACTGGTGAAGGTGACAACATCGGCGGCGGGGGGCAGGGGGCCGCCGGCTCGCGGCACAGTGTGATAAGAGGCGATTTCTTCAACCTGTGCGCCCCGCTCCTGCAGCCCTTCGGTCAAGGCTTTGCGGGCGATGTCGGCGCGGGCTAATAAAAAGCGCTGCCCGGTCAGCGGCCCCAGCCGGTCAAACGCTTCCAAAATGCCTTCGGCAGTATACACCTGGGGAATCAAATCCGGCACAAGGCTGCGCTGCCGCAGAGCCTCCGCCGTAGCCGGGCCGATAGCGGCAATCTTGACCCCGGCCAGAACGCGCGCATCCAGTCCGGCGGCCTGCAACCGCTCCCAAAAAGCCGCAACTCCGTTGGCGCTGGTCAAAACGAGCCAGTCATACCCCCCCTTTATTCCCCCCCCTGCGCTTTGCGCGCCTTCGGCGAGGGAGGGGCCAGGGGGGGGGAGAAGACGTTGGATGGCCCTATCCAGCCGGCCGGTATCGGCCACGGGCATCACCTCGATGGTGGGGAAGGGAATTGGCTCGGCCCCCAGGGCGCGCAGGCCGGCCACCAGTTTAAAGGACTGCTGCTCCGGGCGAGTCACCAGCACCCGCTGGCCCAGCAGGGGATAATCGCCGCCGGGTTCAAACCAGGCCAGGGTTGGGGCCAGCCGGGTAATCTGGCCCACCATCAAAATGGCCGGGTGCTCAATCTGGTGAGCCTGGACCGTCTCAACCAGCGTCCCCAGCGTGGCCGAAAATTGGCGTTGGGCCGGCAGCGTGCCCTGCTCAATCAGCAGTACCGGCGTGTCGGGCGAGCGGCCCGCCGCGCTCAACCGCTCAACCAGGGGGGCCAGGTTTTCCAAAGGCATGAGGATGACCAGCGTTTCTAGCCGCGCCAGCACCTCCCAATCCGGCTGCACCGGCGCATCAGGGGGGATGAAGCCGCTGACCACCGCAAAACTGGCCCCGTAATCCCAGTGGGTGACGGGTACACCGGCGTAAGCCGGCGCGGCCAGGGCGCTGGTCACGCCTGGTACCACCGCCACCCGGACGCCGGCCTCTTTGGCCGCGGCCATTTCTTCTGCCGCCCGGCCAAATACAAAGGAGTCGCCCTGAGAGAGGCGCACCACAGTTTTCCCGCGCCTCGCTAAATTAATGAGCCACTCATTAATTTGTTCTTGCGCTTTTTTGTTGCCGCGCCGCAGGCTGCCCGTGTCGAATCGCTCGGCTTCGGGGCGCGCTTCTTGCACTAAAGGCGCGTGGAGGGTGAGGTCGCCGGCGACGGCGTCGGCCTCACGCAGCAGGGCCAGCCCCTTGACCGTGATAAGGCCGGGGTCGCCGGGGCCGGTGCCAACGAAGTAAATAATACCGGAGTTTGTCATACGAAAAAAGGTTGATTTATCCACCCAATAACCCTCTCGCGCCTTGACTCAAAGCCTCCGCCGCCAAGCACTGCCCCAAAGCCTGGGCTGCCTCGAGGGAGTCGCTGCCGTTGACGCGAATCACCTGCCGCCCGTCAGGGGTGGCGACCAGGGCTTGCAGGGTTAATTGACCCTCTGCCACCGTACCCAGGGCGGCCACCGGCACGGAGCAGCCGCCGCCCAAACCGGCTAAAAAGGCGCGCTCGGCGGTGACGGCGGCGCGGGTGGGAGCGTGATCCAGCACTTGCAGGTAGCGCCCGGTGGCGGGGTCAGCGGCGCGGGTCTGAATGGCCAGCGCGCCCTGGCCGGGGGCGGGGAGCATCACCGCCAGGGGGATGGGGTGGGCATGGGGCAAAGCGGTGTGGCCCAGGCGAGTCAAGCCGGCCCGCGCCAGGATAATGGCATCATACCCCTGAGCGGGGTCATCCAGCTTGCGCAGGCGGGTGTCCACATTGCCGCGAATATCTTTAAGGCGCAGGTCGGGCCGCAAGGCCAAGAGTTGCGCGGCCCGGCGCAAGCTGCTGCTGCCGACCAGCGCACCCGGCGGCAAATCCTCTATTCGGACGGCGCGGTGGGAAATCAGCATATCTTGAGGCTCGGCCCGCTGCGGGATAGCAATGACTGTCAGACCGGGACTATCTTCCACCGGCAAATCTTTGAGGCTGTGTACGGCCAGGTCAATCCGCCTCTCGCGTAAGGCCGCTTCCAACTCCGCCGTAAAGAGGCCCTTGCCGCCAATGGCCGGGAGCGGGTCGTGGCGATTCAGATCGCCCTGGGTATCTATGAAGGTAATTTCAACGGCCAGTTCCGGCCAGGCCGCCCCCAGCATGTCGCGCACCAGGTTGGTTTGAACCTGGGCCAGCAGCGAGCGCCGGGAGCCGATGGTGAGGGTGAGGGTAGGCATTATCGTTTTATCATTTCAATGCGATGCGTGGTGCGTGGTGCGTGAAAAAAATTTACGCATTACGCACCACGCACTACGGAAATACGATTGGTTACAATTTTCGCAAAAGAACGTCCCCGCAGCTCTGCCAGGGTAATTCCTGTATCCAGCACTTCCGACTCGGTGAGGGCGCCGCAGGCCAGACCGCGCAGAAAGAAATTGAGCAAGCCCTGGCCGGTGGCGGCGTCGTCAAAGGTATGGCCGACCAGGCTAGCCCGAGCGGCTCGCTCGATGAAGTTTTGGAGCCGGCGCGAGGCGTCGGGCAGGTTTTCCAAAAAGAAAGCAGCCATGGCCGCATAGCGAATGGGCAGTTGAGCCGGGTGCAAATCCCAGCCCTGGTAGTAGCCATGCGCCAGCGAGTGCCGAATATTTTCATAATGTACTCGCCAGCCGGCATGCACTACCGCCTGATTCTCAGCCTGCTGCTGCGGCGTTGCGGCCTGACGGTGCGGGCCGATAGGCATGATGTTGGTAGCCCCATCGCTCAAAGTGACGCCGCTCCCGGCCAGGCTAACTTGCATGGCGTGGCGGGCCAAGTCGGCGGCGGAATGGGTGTGTTTTTGATAGGTCGCCACGATATTACAGGCGGCGGTGTAATCATAAGTGCCAAAAGCCACTGATTTGACCCGGCCCCGGCCAGCCTCCACCAGCGCCCGCACCCCAATTTTGCCCCGCTGGTTGATGATGGCCTGGGGTGTTTCAATCATCAAATCTAAAATAATCGCTCCGGCCGCTAAACCCAGGATGTTTTCCAATAATTCCACCAGCCCGGCCAGCGCCTCCACTTGCCCCGGATGGCTCACTTTGGGCAGGGTGACAATGAAATTGGGCGGTAAGACTCTGCTGCTGCGGGCCGCCAGATGGGTTAAAACCAGGTCAAGCGTGCGTACCGCGCGTGGATAAGACTCCGGTGAGAAAGATTTGGGGCGGATGCCGATGAAGGGCGGCAGCGTCCCGGCCTTGATCCCCTCGGCCAATTGGCCCGCTACGGCCAGGGCATGCCCGTCTTCCTCCTCGTCGGAGCGATAGCCGTAGCCGTCTTCAAAGTCAATCCGCAAATCTTCCACCGGCTCGGTTTGCAGCTTGTGGCGCACGCGCTCGTAGATGATTTCGGCCAGGTCAGCCGGCAGGCTCAGGGCCTCAGCCAAAACAGCGGGGGTCGGCGCGTATTCGGCCAAACTTTTCAGGGCCAGCGCCCCTAATTTATAGGCCGTATCGGCTTTGAAAAGGTGCGCCCCGCCGTAAACGGAATGAACCGGCTGGCGTTCCAGCGAGTCGCCGGGATAAAAGGCCGCCAAGTTTTGATTGGCCTGGGCCAGAGAAGCGGTGATACTGTCCAGCTTATCGGCGGTGAGTGAAAATTGCATAAGAAGCTTAAAACCTAATAACCACAGATTTCACAACCACAGATTTCACAGATTACACAGATTTTTTATAGTTTAATCCGTGAAATCTGTGTAATCTGTGGTTAGGTAAGACAATTTGAACTGATGCTATCTCATTTCAGTAAATCGGCTACCACGGCTTTCTCACTGCGCAGTTCTTCCAGGGATTTGGTCACTTTCTCTTTGGCCCAATCACTCATGGAGAGATTCTGCACGATGCTGTAGCCGCCCTTGCCGTCGCTGACAATGGGGAAGGAGAAAATCAAGCCAGGTTCAATGCCATAGCTGCCATCAGAAGGCACAGCGCATGAGAACCAATCACCGGCGGGGGTCGGCTTGAGCATATTTTTGACGTGATCCAGGGCGGCATTGGCGGCTGAGGCGGCCGAAGAGAGACCGTTGCGCGCCTCGATGACGGCTGCGCCGCGCTTTTGGACGGTGCTGATAAAGTCGCCTTTGAGCCAGGCATGGTCGCTGATAACCTCATAGGCCGGCCGGCCGTTGATTTTGGCGTTTTCAGCGTCGGGGTATTGGGTGGGGCTGTGGTTGCCCCAGATAGCCAGGTTGGTCACGGCGCTGATGGGGACGCCGGCCTTCATCGCCAGTTGGCTCACGGCCCGGTTATGGTCAAGCTGAGTCATGGCAGCAAAGCGTTCGACCGGGATGCCCTTAGCGTTGCTTTGGGCAATCAAGCAGTTGGTATTGGCCGGGTTGCCAACCACCAAGATACGCACATCACTGGCCGCTTTAGCTGCCAACGCCTGGCCCTGGCCCACAAAAATCGGGCCGTTTTTTAGGATGAGGTCGCTGCGTTCCATGCCTTTGCCGCGCGGGAACGCGCCGACCAGCAAAGCCCAGTTGATGCCATCAAAGGCCACATTGGCCTCATCGGTGATGACCACTTTATCCAGCAGGGGAAAGGCGCAGTCTTCCAATTCCATCACAATCCCTTCCAGGGCCTTGACGGCCTGGGGAATTTCAAGCAGATGCAAGGCCACATGGGTATCCGGCCCAAAGACCTCACCCGAAGCCAGCCGGAAGAGCATGGCATAGCCAATTTGACCGGCCGCGCCGGTTACCGCCACTTTGACAAGTCTACTCATTGATCCCTCGCTTTC
>CAZDMM010000196.1:6698-10717 GCA_964505845.1 uncultured Caldilineaceae bacterium | reverse complement strand
AAGGAGCAGGTGAAGCCCTAAAGGTTTCTAAGACCGTTAGAGTTTGTAGATTGATGATTTGAGGAACGGTAACGACCTGCAAGGCGGCCTGGCACAACTCGTACAGGGCCAGCGCCTCTGTCGCTCCCAGCCAGGGCGGGGGAGACGTCTCTAAGGCCGCCTGTAATTCATCCGTCAGGATATGCAGGCCCAGCGCCAGCATTTCGGGCTTGAATTGGCCGGCGTAGAGGTAATGGAAACCTTCGGCCAGGTAAGCGAGCCGCCCATCATTCAAATGGTCAAGCGCCCGGGGCAGGTTGCTCAACAGGCCGGCCGCGTCGGCTTCTTGCCCGGCCCGCCGGGTTAGATCGTGCAATTTAAAGAGCGCCATTTCCGGTTGGACCACGAAGTCCCGCGCTGCGACTTCGGCCCGGCCTAGCGGCGAGGCGCGATAAGCTTCCAGTTGCCGTTCCGCCTCTACCAACTGGGCGACGGCAACGGCTGTGCCGGCCTGATCGGCCAGGCTCAACAACAAGCTCTGGTCTTCCAGGGAATAGGGCTGCTCCGAGCGGCGCGGCCCCAAGGCCAGCAGCCCAACCAGGGTAATGCTGCCCGCTTTGGACGCGGTCAGCGGCAGGAGCAGAGGGAAAAGGCTGTCCTGGGGACGTGAAATGGCCTCGCTGCGCTGCAAACGGGCGGCGAGATCAGCCTCAAGGGGCAGGAGATCAGGCTGGCCCGGCGGCAAGCGGCGCGACTCGGCCAAATGAAAACTGCCATCGTTGTGCCGTAAGAAGACGCCTCCATGCGTAATGTGCAACAGGTCGGTCACGCGGGTGACGAGCGCCCGCAGCAGATCGGGCAGTTCAATGATCAGGCGCACCTCGACGGCAAAGGTGGTGAACGCCTGCCGGAAATCCACCTTTTCGCGGTAGAAACGGCGGTCAATCACCTCTTGCAAGCGGCGGCGCAAGGGTTGAAATAGTCCGGCCACCAACAGGGTTGAAAACAGGAAAATCGTCCCAGAGGTCTGGACGGTGAGCGAGGTTTGTTCCGTAAAGTAGGTCAGAAAAAGCCACTGTCCCAGCCCCACACTGGCGACGTAAACCAGCCCCAGCAGCCCGGTCAAGGCGGTGTAGAGCAGGGTTAGATTGATGAGCGGGTCAATCTCCCACAGCCGGAAGCACAGAATAGCCAGGCCAATGGTTAGCGGCGCAGCCGCCATGAACAGTCCACCCACGGGGATACCTAATAAACTGTTGTACAAATCCCAAATGGCCGGGGATTGGAGGGTGGGCAGAATTGCCAGGGGCAGATAGCGCAGCAGCACCCCCAGCACGGAGATAGTAAAGCCCCAGACGACCCACTTGGTTTGCTGCTGCTGCACGGAAGAGGAGACGCGCCGGTAGCGGTAGATTTGAGCCAGGACGCCCGTGCTATACCAGAGCAGAATCACCAGCAATGAGGCCAACGGCGTTTGCTCCCAGGTTTGGCCATAGATGGGGTTGAAGGGCGCGGCCGGGTTGAAGAGCCAAATCAGCAGCAATCCGGCCCAGGCAGCGGCCAAATAGCGCGTCCAACGTGGCGTAAAGCGGCCGTCGGGAAAGAGGTAAAAGGAGGTCAGTACGGCGGCGTGGCTGAAGGTCTGTAAACCATTCACCGGCCAGTACCACAGTGGGTAACGGCTCACCAGCGGGTCGCCAAAGTCAGTCTGCTCGGTTAGCCCAATGGACAGGATAGCCAGGGAAATAAAAATAGCCAGCCCATCAGCCGATTTGCGCCAGAAGACCAACCCGGCGATAGCGAGATAAATGAGGCCGGAGAGGGCGTGGTAAGCGACGACATAGCTTATGAACACATTCGTCGAGAGTCCGAGTTGGCGGAGCAGCCGGGCCGCTTCCGGCGGCGGGGCGCGCAGGGAGTCCGCCAAAGCCAGTAGACCCATCACCAGCATGCCGGTCGCCATGATGACGACGGCGAGCCAAATTAGCCTGGCCAGGATCAGCCAGCGGCCCCGCAGGGTCGTGGGGGTGGGTGGGTTAGGGTTCACCATGCTGTGCTAAGTCAACAAAGCCACGCCGCCGACGGTAGCGACTGCCCCTAAAAATTTATGGAGCAACTGTTTCTTCTCGTTCAAAATCAATGCGCCCAAGAAAACGGTCAACACCGCCTGGGTCTGGCTGATTGGCCCCACCTGCGACACCTCGCCGCCCTGCTGGTACGACAGAAACACCGTCACCGCAGCAATGCCATAAAATAGACCCAGCAGCATCACCCGACCCAATTTGCTAACATTGGAGAAGTCGCTCAGGTGCGTGAGGGTGCGAGGCCGCAGCAGGATCAAAACAATGGGCGGAATCAAAAAACAGATCACCATATAGGAGGACACATCCATATACCTGACCATAAAGGCATCGTTGACAAAGGCCAGTCCGTAACACATACCCGCCGCCAGCCCATACCCAATGCCGGGTTTGAGGGTCAGGCTCTTGCCTTCCAAAGAAACCAGGCTGACCCCCACCATAATCAGCAATGCGCCCAACAGCCGGTTGAGGCCGACGCTTTCGTGCAGCAGCAGGGTGGAACCGAGCAGCATCCACAAGGAACGGGTGGAGGTGAGGATACCGGCGCTGGCCGCATCCACCGATTTGAAGGTATGGAACAGGGCAATCCCACCGAGGGCATACAGTACGGTCAGGGCAACCAGGTTGGGCAGAAAGGCGGTCAAATTGGGCAGGTTGAAGCCGACAAACAGGGTGTAGACAAAAATCAAGCCGCCGACGGCCAGCTGAAACACAATGGAGTAGAGGTAAGGATCGCTCTGGTCATCGCGCATCAGAACTCGTTGGAGCAAGGAGGACAGGGCGTAGGTGATGGCGCTGATCGAAACCAGGATTTGCCAGGTTAGCATAGGTTAGGCCCACCTTTCTTGAGCTAACCCATTAGCCCATTATACACTAAATTTGGGGATATTCATCTTGATGAGGCAGGCGCGACGCACCTTTCATCGCCCTTTGGTGGCGCAAAGGGTAGGCGAGCGTCGCGCCTGAAGGATTGGGAGACCTGACAGGTACACTCCGCGAAAACCTGTCAGGTCTGGCAAGAGTCACTTTATTTTCCAATAGTAAGGTGATACGTCACCTCTTGCGAGAACCCGCCAAAAGGCCCGGCCTTGAGTACCCCTTTAAAGTAAACCACATGTTCCCCGCGAGACAGTGGCGGCAGCATCACGTAGTAGCCGCCCGCCACGGCTTGGCCCTGGGTCGCGTCCACGCCCAGAATGTCATCATCAGGTAGGGTAAAATCGAAAAGTGGAGATTGGGTTGATTGGATGCGGTAGCGCAGTAGATTCTCGACTACCTGACCATCAATGGTGACGGTTAGCTCGTCCGCATCGCTGAAGCCGATGGCCTCGACGCAGGCTCGCAGTTCGGCCTCGTTATCGCCGTGGAATGGGTCAGGTTCAACGGTGGAGCACTCGGCGTTGATGATGGGGAAGAGAATCGCCTTACCGTTGGGTACCTGGCAAGTGCGTTCAGCCTCGCCAGTGGCGGCCCCAGCCAAAAACCACACCTTGCCGGATTGTCCCTGGGCACAATTGACTCCGCTTTCGTCAGCCACCGGATGCACCGGGGCAGGGATCGAGAAATACCACTGCCACCACCTGGCTGCCCACTCGCGGTAGGATTTGCCAAAGGGGTTGGAGTTCGGCGGAAGGACGGGCGGGTTACCAGCGCTGGGCGCTTGAACCGCCACCTCGGAGCCGGGCGCATCGGCCAGGGCGACTTGACTTTGAACGGTGGTCAACCCCAGGAAGGCCAGGATGATAAGGATCGCAGCCAGGGTCAGTTGCCAATGATTTGATTGGATGAGTTTGGTTTTTATTTGTCTTTCTCCTTGGGTGAGTTGTGAAATGAATGGGAAGTTTAGGTTTAAACCTCTCCGCAAACCGATTTTTATTAAGGGCACAGGTTGCCCGCGCAGTTTACAATCACGCCGCTCTGGATCAGGCTTTCTCGTTGAGCCTCAATCTCTGCCTGGCA
>CAZDMM010000196.1:0-6688 GCA_964505845.1 uncultured Caldilineaceae bacterium | reverse complement strand
ACATGCTGGCCTCGGAATCCGTGATCTCCTGCACCCGCAGAATCCCTTCAGGGGCACGAGGCGCAAAGTCAAAGTTGAAGTAACTGCATTGCTTGTGATCAACAAAATTATCAACCTCCGCCACTTGATAGGCTCCATAGGGAAACTGGTCAGTGGCAATGCGATTCTCGACCAGGGCAAAGGTGCTATACGTGGGGAAACTGTTTGGAAAGTAGTCAACCAGGTGGGGCGAATAAGACCGGCCGACTGCGTTAAGCTCCGCCTCGGACCAGCAGGGGCAGCCCGGCGGCTTTAAGCAAGGCATCATAGGGTCGGTCTCTGTCTTTTTCTGATTATAAGCTTCGAGAACACTGCGCTTTGAGGCACGGCATTCCTTGGCGAGTTTTTCAGGGCCGCCTCTTGGATCGGGGCAGTCAAGCGCCTCACAGTAGGCTACGCAGAGGCCGTACAGACCGGGAGTGACCCCCTCGTTTTTTAGCCCGTCGCAAACTCCTTTATTGATAGCTGTAGGTTCAAGGGTCGTTCCATATAGCATCAGGATATTGCCGGGGATGACGCCAGAGTCAGCACCGTTGCTCCAACCGACCATGGTGCGGTCCACCGTGAATGTTTCGGATGGTTCCTGAGCTGAGGCTGTATTTCTTGAGGCCAGGAATAGGAACATACCCAGTGAAACTGCCAGCGCCAGCATGAGATTGATAACTACAGGCCTTTTGTGAGTGATGTGATACATGTCATACCTCCTGGTGGGAATAGCGTGCGGTCTTCAACCAATCGCACTAATCGTTAGTCATAGCCAATACGAGTACAGGTTAAGTGTTTGGCGGATAGGCGCTTCTCCTTTCCAGGGGATTGGACAACCCCACCTTTCGGTCGTCTGATCGAGGACAGTTATGACTTGCCTCAGCATTATATCCGCCTACGCGGACAGGGGCAGCAAGGTCGGCGCAGGCCGACCTTCTGGCTGAATGTACACGGCGGCCAACGTCTTGTAGTTTGAGCATTGTCAGCAAGGTCGGCGCAGGCCGACCTTCTGGCTGAAAGCCCCGTAGGAGCGACTTCAGTCGCGCCCATTTTAGAGGATACAATTGCCCTACCTCTCTATGTTGTTAAACTACCTTATCCGAGCAGTTAATGAGTGAGGTAAATTACTATACGTGCAATTTATCACAGAAGATACCTGAATTGAAGAGCAAAAGAGTGGGGATTGGGTGAGGATTTTGGGAGAAGGCCGGAAGAGTGGAAGGTTGGAAGACTGGAGGCTGTTTATCCAGCCCTCCAGCCTTCCGACCTTCCATTTTACTACCGATTTTGAAAATTAAGACTCAGCCGGGCTGAAATTTATACCCCACGCCCCGCACGTTCTGGATACAAGCGGCGTCGTTGCCCAGGGCGCGGCGCAGGGTTTTGAGAGTGGTTTTGAGGCGGTTGGGATCGTTGATGTATACATCTTTCCAGATGAACGACTCCAACTCCTGATGGGATACGATCTCTCCAACGTGGGCTACCAGGTAGGCCAGCAGGTTGAACTCGGTGGGAGTGAGCGACAGAGGGCGTCCCCGGCACAGGGCCAGTCGCCGGTCGCCATCAAGCATGAGGGGCGGCGCTTGCAACAAACCGGGCACAATCTGCCGGGTCACAAATTCCTGAAAAGCGGGTGAAAGCAGCAGCGCCTCAGCCTCGCGCCGCCGCACCAGGCCGGCCTCCTCTAGCTGCCGAGACGCTTCCGGCTGTGTCTGCCGGGCCAGAGCAAACAGGGCCAGGTGTTTTTGGTCTTGAGCCGAAAGGTGCTGCCAGGCATAGCTCCAGTGAGCCTCGGCCTCGGCCAGAAAATGGCAGCGCACTCCCTCCCAGTCGGATTCACTCAAGGGCGCGCCGGGGTTGGCCTGGAATTCAAACAAACTATAACCGGCAATTTGGAGCAGCAAAGGCTGAGTTCCGGCCAAATCGAGCAAAAAAGTGAGGGTGGCCGGAGCCAGGATCACGCCGCTGCGGGCTGCCAGGCCGGTGAGCAACTCCTGGGCTTCGGCCTCTGAGAGCAGACCCAAGCGCAAAGTGACAAAGATGTTGAAGAAAGATGAACTCAAGACGCTGGCGTTGGCGTAGGTTAGCCCCAGCAAAGGCTGCTGCGAGACGGTCAGGTAAGATAAGAAGTATTGGGCGGCTAGGGCGCGCAAACCGGAGAAAAAGTCGGGGTCCAGGTGCGGATTTTGGCTCAACCGCTCAAAGTTATCCAGGAGGAGGATCAGCTTCCAGCCTTGCCGGGATAGCTCGCGGCAGGCCCGCTCAAAGGCGCGAAACGTTACCGGAGTATTTTCATCTGACCGGATGAATTCACCGGGGGGCAAGTTTCGGTCCACCAGCGTTTCATGGATTTTTTCCAAAAGAAGCCGGCACAGACCATTTTGATCCAAACTATTCAGGCCGCTCCCATCAAGATAGATAAAGAGGTGATCGGCCTGGCTCAAGCCGTGCGCCGAGAAAACAGCAGGGTTAGAGAGGTGGAAAAGCAGCGAAGTTTTGCCGATACGGCGCGGCCCTATCAGGGCCACACTCTGACCGTGGCTCAACAGCGACAAAATCTGGTCAGTTTCGCGCTCGCGGCCAAAAAAATAGGCCGGGTTATGAATAGGGCCGCGATGGAAAAAAGGGTTGGGGGATAGTAGCATTACCCTCACTCCAGCCTGCTTCAGCAGGCTTCCACCTATTTTAGCCGGGCGTTTCAACACTCGGCAGACGGCGTGGCTGAGGCGATTTTATAATTATCTCTTTTTACACTATAACATAGTTCCGGCCTGGTAGCAACGATTTCCGCAAATTACCGGTCGTCCTGTTTGTGGCGCAGCATTTCCATCTCTTCCTCAATAAAGCTATCCACCAACAACTTATACATGCCCTCAATCACATCAGGGTTCAGACCATTGGCCGCCGCCAGCTCCCGGCGACGGCGCATCACCTCGGCGTAGCGGGCCGGGGCGCGTACCTCTTCCGGCGTGTTCTTAAATTTGACTACCTGCCGCACGTACCCGGCCCGGTTGCCTAACAGTCGGATAACTTCGCTGTCAATGGCGTCAATGGCGGCGCGGGCCTCGGCTAAGGCTGACACTTCCCGCACTTCGCGCTGTTGGCTCTGCACTTCGGCGTCAAAATAAGGGGTGTAGGGCTTAATATCCAGCACCGGCGCGCCGTCTTGGGCGTCCAACCCGCTGACGGTGATGACATTCTCCTCCACCTGCTCAACCCGGGCCACCGTGGCCCCGATTTGGTTGGGCCGAAACTGGCTGCGGGTGGCAAAAACGCCGCGCACGGGGTTCTCCGGATTGTGGCGGGGATGAAGCTGCAGCGCAATCTCTTCGGCCTGAATCCGGTGAAAGTGGAACAACACCAAGATATCCTCCCCCGGCTCCAGGCCCATCAAACCGGGCGCAAATTCTGGATTGATGATGAGTTGCGAGGTTTGGCCGCGCATGACCTCGGCGGGAGTATTAGTATCAAACTGGCTTTTGACCAGGCCAATGGGGGTAAGAGTAATGGTTTCGCTCAAGGTTGTGCTCCGTTTTGAAATCATTGTGAAGTGTTCGGGGTTAATTGTCAACTGTGAACCTGTCAATTTGGGCAGGATAGCTCCAAATTCCCTCTGTGATTCCGGCCAAAAGTTTGTTATACTGGCAGACAACTCAGCTAGAAAAGGCGCGCCTATGCCAGCACCACCCAAACTTTTTGCGCTGCGCGACGATATCCGCCCCGCTCTTTATACCATTGAGACCGATGTTTGCACCATTGGACGGTCCGATACATGCGATATTGTGGTGCCGTTGAATACCGTTTCCCGGCTGCATGCCAAAATTGAACGGGATGGGCCCCGTTATGTGCTGTATGATACCAACAGCGCCAACGGCACTTTTGTCAATGGCCGCCACATCCGTGAACCGTACATGCTGGAAGATAATGACGAGATTGGGCTGAGTTCTGGCGCGTCCCTGCTTGGCTTTAAAGACCCCGACTCGACGGTGCAGGTTATGCTGCGCTTGCGTTATGACCGGCAGACCATGACCTTCTTTCTCAACCAAAAGCCTATCGAGCTGACCCCGGCTCAGTTTCGCTTGCTGCACCATCTGCACCAGCACTCCGGCAGCGTTTGCACCCGCGAAAGCTGCGCCGAAGCTATCTGGGGCCGGGATTATGATCCCAGCCTGGATGCAGACGGCCTTGACCGGGCCATTAGCAACCTGCGCAGCCAACTGCGTAAAATTGACCCGGAAGCCGATTTGATCCAGACCCGGCATGGCCTGGGGTATGTGCTGGTCCTCTAAAAGCCTGTAGCCCAGGCTCTAAAGGTCTCACAGACTTTTGAAAAGCTTCCCGGAGGCTCGATTCTGAGCAAAACCGGCTATTACCTTCAGAGATTGTCTCTCAAAACCGGCCTCCGGGAAGCTAAACCACCGGCTCTTCAGGCAGTTTCTAAAGGTCTCACAGACTTTTAGAGCCTCTTATCCCTTTCTCTCGCTAAATCTCCTGATTTTTTCAGCTAAAAAGGAGGAAATTTCCCTTTACCTCCTGATTTTTTTGCGTTATACTGTTGGCAAATTAGTGTCACAACCCCTCATCCCCCCCACCCAAACCGGCCAATTGAATCGGGCAGACCCGATGCCTGCCCTGGTTGAGCAACGCAGGAGGCAAGCAGCTTATGTCTTTACCCAGGCTCATTGCGCTTTTCAAAAGCATTCAGCCCGACGAATATGTGATGGTAGCCGATGTTTGCACGATTGGCCGCTCTTTAACCTGCGACATCATCGTGCCGGCCGGCTCAGTTTCTCGCCGCCACGCCCGCATTGAGCGTCGGGGCACGCACTACTTCTTGTGTGATGCCGGCAGCTCCCACGGCACCTTTGTCAATGGTCGCCGGATTCAAGAGCCGCACCTGCTGCGAGATCAAGATTTGATTAGCTTAAGCTCCGACGCCCCCGTTTTGCGATTTGAAGACCCCGACTCCACCCTGGCCGGAGCACGCCTGGCCGGCCCTGCCTATTTGCTGAGGGTTTGAGTTGATCCAAAGAGTATTTAAATGCCACCCCTAAAAGACCCGTCGCCATGGCGGGTTTTTCTTATTTCCGGCCAATGTTCAAACTAGCCCTCTCAGCCATTTGGTGTATCATGCCTGGATTATAAGACTCAGTAGGTCACAGATTCAAGCTCAGAGGGGGTCTACGACCCCCGGACGCCGGTCACAAACCGGATTGGAGCGAACAAATGAGTCTCCAGAAAAGTTGTTTCTAACGATTTTGGGCCGGGATGAGGGGATGAGGAGATTTCTCCCCCAATCCCCTCATCCCGGCTAAATATTTAATGATAGCGAGAAAGTTCTATGATCCAGCTTGATGATTTACTCCAGGCCACCGGCGGCCGCCTGCATGGGCCGGCCCAGGCCACGGAATTTAGCAGCTTTGCCTTCGACTCGCGCCAGCTTGAGCCGGGGCAGCTATTCTTAGCCGTCAAAACCGCCACCGGCGACGGCCATGATTTCATCGGCAGCGCCATCGAGCGCGGCGCAGCCGGCGTATTGTGTGAGTACGCCGACTCGTTCCCGGCCCTGGCTCAACCTCTTACCACCGTGATTGTGCCCGACTTGCAGCAAGCCTTAAGTGACTACGCTTCCTTTATCCTGCAAAAACATCGCCCCCAGGTGATTGGAGTCACCGGCTCCAGTGGCAAAACCACCACCAAAGAAGCCATTGCCGCCGTGCTGCAAAAGCGTTACCGCGTCTTTAAAAATTTTGGCAGCTACAATGGGCGCTATGGCCTGCCCATTGCTCTGGGAGAATTGACCGCCGACCACCAGGTAGCCGTACTGGAAATGGCCTGCGACAGCTTTGGCGAAATTGCCGAACTGGTGCGCATCACCCAACCTCACCTGGGGGTGATTACCACCATCAACCAGACCCACCTGGCCTACCTGGGCACACTGGCTAACATTGCCCTGGAAAAAGGCCGGTTGATCGAGGCCCTGCCCTTCAACGGCACAGCCATCCTCAATGCCGACGACCGGCATGTGGCCAGCATGGTGCCCCGCACCAAGGCTCGCATTCTGACCTTTGGCCTATCTTCCGGGGCAGATGTGCGGGCCGCTGACCTTAAGGTGCGGCCCGACGGTTTGAATTTTACGCTGCAATACGATGGGCGCAGCTATCAGGGGTATACTCCGCTGCTGGGCCGGCATCAAATCTACCCCATATTGGCCGCTATTGCCGTTGGCCTGGTGTTTGAGACGCCGCCCGACAAGGCCCTGGAAGCGTTAGCCCACCTGCCCCGCGTGCCGGGCCGTCTGAATCCGCTGCCGGGCCAAAAAGGATCGCTCATTTTGGATGACACTTTCAACGCCAGCCCAGAGGCTATGCTGGCCGCCCTGGATACTTTGCGCGAGCTGCCCGGCGCGCATAAAGTAGCCATCTTGGGTGACATGCCAGACCTGGGCGATATTGAAACCGAGGCCCACCAGCAGGTGGGGCAATATGCCGCCACACGAGTGCAGCGCCTGGTAGTCCAGGGCGAGGCGGCCCAGCAAATTGCGGCGGCAGCCCGCCAGGCCGGGCTGGGAAAGCACGCCGTTTCTGTCACCTTTACCGCCGATGATGCCGTGACTGCCGTGCAGGATTTACTCTCCCCCGACACCGTCATCCTGGTCAAAGGA
>CAZDMM010000195.1:3852-10721 GCA_964505845.1 uncultured Caldilineaceae bacterium | reverse complement strand
TTACCGGTTAATGCCTCCTGCTGCCGTCTTAATTTTACTACAGTGCTGCTCTCATCCAGGTTGACATCGTCCCAGGTGACAATTTGCCCGGCGGCGACGGGGCGAGTCACCACTGCGCCGGGGGCCAGGCCGACCGGCAGAGCTTTGAGCTGGCGGGCCGGGCCGGCCTGCTCCATCACCCCGTAAAAGGTAAAGCCGCCAAAGTCGTCCAGCCGCTCGGCGGGGCGCAGGTCGCGCTTGGCGATGGTCATCACCTCGGCCACCGGCTCATCCAGCGGGGCCAGGGTCACTTCACGGTATAGGTGGGCGCGAGCCAGCGACAGGGGCGCTTCTA
The DNA here is from genome assembly GCA_964505845.1 of uncultured Caldilineaceae bacterium. Classification (GTDB taxonomy): domain Bacteria; phylum Chloroflexota; class Anaerolineae; order 4572-78; family J111; genus DSQQ01. The sequence goes on along the minus strand of CAZDMM010000195.1, from coordinate 10,387 downwards.
AAAACCAGAGGTGATAGGGCCGGAAGAAGGTGAAATATTTGCCCTGACCGACCTTGAGGTAATTCAAATCCGCCTGAATCCGGGCGTCATCAATGCGCACGGTCACAAATACCCCGCCGGCCATGACGCTGCCCTGCACAAAATCTACCGCCCCGGGAAAGCGGGTCAGGCCGCCGTCCTCTACCAGGGCAAATACCTGGGAGATATTTTCCAGGGTTGCCTCGGGCCCAAGCATGCCCCGCTGCATAGGGCGGCAGCCGGTGGCGTTAGCGGCGCAGGTCATCTCGAACATGGTTTTGGTGCCGTCTACATAAGAGGCTACCTGATAGGGGTCTTTGGCCTGCTTTTGAGCCGACGCGGCCACCGTTTCCGGGGTAGCCTGGGGGTTGAGCGGATTGTTTTTGCCTTTGCCGATGACTATCACCTGGTAACCCAGGCAGGTAACAAAGTTGTACAACTCCATCAAGCAGCCCGGCTCGTCACCGGAAGAGACGCTATACAACACCCCGGCTTCCGCCGCCAGTTTTTTCAAAATCCGCCCGACGGTCACATCGGCTTCAATGTTCACCAACACCACGTCTTTGCCGTGCTGGATGGCGGCATAGGCGGTTTCGGCGCCGGTGGCCGGGGAGTAGGTGACATCGGCCACCAGGTCTACCGCTTCCAGTTGAGCCGCCAGCCGGTAATTGCCGGTCACTACCCGTTGGCCCGCCCGCAGCGCGTCCATCGCCCGGTGTACCGTATCGGCTTCAACAATAGCTTCAGCCGGCAGGCCGGCGGCCAAAAAAGCCTGCCGGGCGGCGGCGGTATCGGCGTCGGCCAGGCTGACCACCTCCATACCCGGCACATGCCGCATGGCGGCCACAAAGCCGCTGCCCATCCAGCCGGCCCCGCTGGCCCCAATGCGAATGGGCCGGCCTTCGGCCTGACGCCGTAATAATTCTTGCCTCAGTTGCATACTTCCATCTCCACTCCCCCAACCTGGCCGAGCCATCTGCGGCTAAAATGATTTTAATCTCCGCAGAGACGCAGGGACGCTGAGTTTACTTTTTTATTCTCTGTGCGAAGAACTTTGAGGTCTGCCTAAAATCAGGGATAGGCCTACCCCCATGCCAATCTCTAATCTCCAATCTCCAATCTCTTTTTTGCCGCTACTGCCTCTCTGGCCGCCCTGACAATATCCTCCGCCGTCAGGTGATATTTCTGCAGCAGGTCGTCCGGGGCGGCGGATTCCACGTAGGTATCGGCCAGGCCGACAAAGCGCATCGGTACCGGGTGATGTTGCGCCACCACGCGGGCGATGTTGCTGCCCATGCCACCTTGCAGCAGGTGTTCCTCGGCGGTCACAATCGCCCCGGTGTCGCGGGCGGCGGCCACAATCGCCGCTTTATCCATGGGGCGGATGGTGTGGAAATCCAGCACCCGCGCCTCAAGGCCCTCGGCGGCCAGCAGGGCGGCGGCATCCAGCGCCGCAGCGACCATCAGTCCGCAGCCGATAATGGTCACATCATCGCCCTGGCGCACCACGTTAGCTTTGCCAATTTCAAAGGGACAGGCATCCGGCGGGTAAAGGTGAGGCAGGGCCACCCGGCTGGAGCGCACAAACACCGGGCCAACATGCTCGGTAGCCGCTTTGACCGCCGCATGCATCGAGGCCGGGTCGCCGGGCACGAGGATAACAAAGGTGGGTAGGCCGCCCATCAGGGCCAGGTCTTCGATGCCCATTTGGGTGGGGCCGTCTTTGCCCAGGGTAATGCCGCCGTGGCTGCCCAGGATTTTGGCGTTGATGTTGGATAAGGCAACGGCCAGGCGAATCTGGTCATAGGCATTGCACAGCAAAAAGCTGGAAAAGCTGGTTATCCAGGGGATAAACCCGCAGGCGGCCAGCCCCGCCCCCACCCCCACCAAATTGCTTTCGGCGATACCCAGGTTAAAAAATCGCTCCGGGTAGACCAGGCGCACCGTTTCGGCTTTGGTGGAGTTGCCCAGGTCGCCATCCAGGACTACCACTTTGGGATTGCTGCGGGCCACCGCCAGGATAGCTTCGCCAAAAACATCACGCAGGGGCTTGCCTGGTTTTAAGCCTGCTCTTTCTCCAAGTTTCATGCGGCTAAAATCTCCTTTCGCGCTTTTTCGGCCAGTTCCGGCGGTAAGGCGCGGCCGTGCCAGGTAAAGTCAGCTTCCACAAAAGAGACGCCTTTGCCTTTGACGGTGTGGGCAATGATGATGGTTGGCCGGCCGGTGATGCTCTGCGCTATCTTCAGCGCCTTGATAATGTCGCTCATGTCATGCCCATCTATCTCCATCACCCGCCAGCCAAAACCCCGCCATTTGTCGGCCAGCGGCTCCAGGGCCATCTCGCGGCTGATGGGGCCGGTTTCCTGGTATTTGTTGTAATCCAGGATAGCGGTCAGAGTGTCGGCCTTAAAATGGGCGGCGGCCATGGCCGCTTCCCACACCTGGCCGGCCTCGCACTCGCCGTCGCCCAGCAGCACGTAAACCCGGTAGCTCAAATTGTTAAGCCGACCTCCCAGTACGTGGCCCAGCCCCACCGACAACCCCTGTCCCAGCGAGCCGGTGGTGGCCTCGACGCCGGGCAGCAGCCCTTGAATGGGGTGTCCCTGCACCGGGCTGTCAAGCTGGCGCAGCCGCCCCAGCTCAGACCGGTCAAAATAGCCGGCCTGAGCCAGGGCCGCGTACAACAGAGGAGCGGCGTGGCCTTTGCTCATAATAAAGCGATCACGCTGTGGCCAATCCGGTTTAGCCGGCCGGTAGCGCAGAATGCCGCCAAAATAAAGAGAGGTGACAATCTCGGTGGCCGACCAGGAACTGGAAGGGTGGCCTGAACCCGCCCGGGTGGTCATCTCCAGGATGTCCAGCCGGAGTTGGCGGGCGATGGCCTGCAGCGCAGGCAAATTGAGGGGGTAGGGTGATGTTTCTAGCATAAAGTCTCCTTCAAAAGATGCGATGACGAGTGAGGCGAAGAGGCGAGGAGGGGGATTGCTTCGGCCTGCGGCCTCGCAATGACAATTTCATACTTTGCCTCGTTGTTGTCCCTCAGGGATAGCCCGACTCTTTTAAAAACAGGGCCACCTCTGCCGCTGCCGGCAGGGCGGGGATGACTCCCTGCCGGGTGGCGGTGAGCGCCCCCACCGCGTTAGCGTAGCGCAAAATTTGGCGCAGTTGCTCCGGGGTGAGGGAGTAGGGCCAAGACCCCCTCCCCGGCCCTCCCCCTTTCAGGGGGAGGGAGGTAATGAGTTGGGTCAGCAGCCCGGCCACAAAAGCGTCACCGCAGCCAATGGCGTCAACGGTCGGCACGGCAAAGCCGGGAACATGACCGCTGCCCTGGGCCGAGCGGAAAAAGCTGCCGTCGGGGCCGAGGGTGACAACACACAACGCCGGCCCATGTTGCATCAGGGTTTGACTCCCGGCCTCAAGATCGGTGCTGCCGGTGAGCAGCTCCAGTTCGCTTTCGTTCGCTTTGACCAAGTTTGCCACAGGCAGCGCGGCCACAATGATATCGAGCGCCTCAGCCGGGTTGGCCCACAAACTGGGCCGGTAATTGACATCAAAGGAGATGAGCGCGCCGGCGGCTTTAGCCAGGCGAGCCGCGTCCAAAGTGGCCTGGCGCGCTGGCTCCGCCGAGAGGCTGACCGAGCCAAAGTGAAAGACCCGGCTCTGTTGTAACAACTCCCGGTCTAATTCGTCGGGCCGCAGCCGGGTATCCGCGCCAGGGTTGCGATAGAAAACAAACTCGGCCTGCTGCTCGGTGGGCATGGCGATGAAGGCCATGCTGGTGCGGGCGGCGGGGTCAAACCGCAGCCCGGCCGTGCTCACCCCTGCCCGCGCCAGGGTATCGCCCAGAAAATGACCAAAGGCGTCATCGCCCACCTTGCCGATGAAGGCGCTCCTGGCCCCCAATCTTGCCGCCGCCACCGCCACATTGGCCGGCGCGCCGCCCGGCTTGGGCCTAAAGGCCGATACCTCAACCAGGCGGCGGCCAATCTCTGCCGGAAACATATCTATCAGCAGCTCGCCCAGACAAGTGATGTCCACGCTCGCTTTGCTCCTTCTTGGTAGTAAGTAAGATGGAGATTAGAGATTGAATCTCTAATCTCTATTTCCCGCCCAGCATGCGCCGCATCAATTGCGAAATTTTGATGGCATCGGAACTTTGGAAGCAGGCCCGCAGTTCCTCGCGGGGAATGCGGTCAAGCAGTTCCAGGGCAAAGTGCAGGTTGCGGATGCTTTCCTCAACGGCTTTTTCCGGCGGCTCGCGGTAGGGGAACAAATCCAGGCCGTACCAGCCGTCGTAGCCCCACTCGTCCAGCCAGAACATGGCCTCGACCGTTTCCCACAGGTTGACCGTACCGACAATCACATCGTCGTCAAACAATTTCCAGTTGTCATTCCAGTGGGTGTGGAACAGTTTGCCGTAACGGCAGGCCAGGGCGATGGACTCGGCCAGATTCTCTTTCATGATAAAGGCGTGACCCATATCAATATTGATGCCCAGGTTGGGCCGGTTGATTTCATTGATGATAGTCATGCAGTGGCCGATGGTGGGCAGCAGGATGTGGGTGCGCGGCTCAAAGGCTTTGTATTCCAGCACAATCTTCTGCTGTGGGTTGTGGCCGGCCCACTCGGCCAGCCCGGCCACCAAATCATCGAGCCGCCGGCGGTGGTCAATCTGGAAGGGGTAATCGTAGCCATCCTGGGCCGGCCAATAGACCATAATCTCGGCTTCCATATGCTGGGCCAAATCGGTAGTGCGCTTGGCCAGGTCAATGGCCTGACGGCGCAGTTGGGGGTCGGGGTTGCTGAACTGGCCGAATTTCCAGCGGGGGTCAATCCACAGGTGGGGACAGAACTGCACAATTTTCATCCCCAAATCGTCGGCCAGCTTTTTCAAATCCTTGTAGTTGGCGTCTGTCACCTCCGAGGGGTAGTGCATCTCCAGTCCGCGCGCTCCGGGAACCGCCGCCGCCAGTTTGAAGCGTTCCTCGATGGTCTTGTCGGGCCGGTAACCCTGCTTAACAAAGCGGTCGCTGGTGGCGCCCAAAAACCAAATACCGACAGAAACTTTGAGTTCTTTCATGAAAACCTCCCTCATGAACCAGAAATGATTTTTATCGTGATTCCTCGTGGCGAAACTCAGTTTCGCCACGCAAGTGGGTGTCCAAACTCAGTTTAGACACCAGGTAACATGTACTACGCACCACGCTTCAATCACGCAGCTCGTTGTGCAATACGTAGCGGTCGCCGCGATGATACAGCCGCAGGAACTCAACCGGGACGCCGTGTTGCGAATAAGAAATTCGCTCGATATACAGCAGGGCCGAATTGGGGGGGATAGCGAGCTGCTCGGCCAGTTTACGCGGCGCAACTATAGCCCGAATGCTTTGCCTGGCCCGAACCAATTGTAGGTTATAATGCTGCTCCAGGGCTTCGCGCAGGGGGGTGGCGGCGTAGTTGTGGTTTAAGATGCCGGGGCAGTAGCGATGCACCAGGAGAGACTCTTCCAGGCTCATCGGCTCGTTGTCGGCCAGGCGCAGCCGCTCCAGGCGGGCCAGCATCTCACCCGGCTCCACCTGAAGCTGCCCGGCAATCTCCGGGGAAGCGGGGATTAGCTCGGCAGACAACACCTGGGTGCCGGGTATAAAACCGCGCTGGCGCATGTCTTCGGTAAAGCTGATGATGCGGGTGAGCGCCTGCTCCACCGGCGGGTGGGCCACAAAGGTGCCGCGTCCGCGCTGGCGATAAATCAAGCCTTCGTTGACCAGTTGATCTAACGCCTGGCGCACCGTGATGCGGCTCACCTGGTAGCGTTCCATCAACTCCAACTCTGAGGGGAGGATGTCATCCGGCTGCCACTCACCCCGCGTAATAGTTTGGCGCAGGATTTCATAGAGTTGATGGTAATAGGGCAGTTTGCTGTCGCGGCTGATGACATTCATAGGCGCGGAATCTACGAGGGCTAAATTCGACTTAAGTAAGAAACATTATAATATTATAACATTTAAATGGAAAAGTCAAGAGGCAATATGACTGACAACCGCCGACGATAGACGGCAGCCAGCAGCGGTTTGGACTATGGCCTCAGGTGTGTTGGGAGGTGCTACGCCGCTTTTTGGGATGGATGGCCTTGCTGCTCTAAAATCTGCACAATCTGCTGGTGATGCTCCGCGCCCCAGCGGGCCAGGTTTTCCAAGATTGGCTTGAGGGTTTCGCCAAACTCGCTCAGGGAGTACTCCACTTTGGGCGGCACTTCGGCGTAGACCCGCCGGGTCACGAGTCCGTCCTGCTCCAATTCGCGCAACTGCTGTGTCAGCATTTTAGCCGTAATTTCCGGCATGCCGCGCTTTAGCTCCCCAAAGCGAACGATTCCACCCTGATGCAACTTCCACAAGATGCGGGGTTTCCATTTGCCGCTCAATAATTCCAAACACGTTTCAACCGGACACAGATGAATGCGATCAGAGACAATATTCATAGCCATAGTTTCCTTTTGGGTACTACCTTACCAAAAAGTGCA
>CAZDMM010000195.1:0-3842 GCA_964505845.1 uncultured Caldilineaceae bacterium | reverse complement strand
TGCGGGGTTTCCATTTGCCGCTCAATAATTCCAAACACGTTTCAACCGGACACACATGGTGGTGCTGATAAACGATATTCATCATAGTTTCCTTTTGGGTACTACCTTACAAAAAAGTGCATACTTCACAAGTATATCCTAATGTGATAGACTGGCAAATGCTGTTACCCAGCCTCAGTAGATCCAAATTCTGGAGTGACAAAGCTATGCTTTGTCTGCCAAAGCGCAGCTTTGGCACTCCTGGAACGGAAATTTTGGATCTACTGAGCCTAAACTATAAATAAGGAAATAAGGTAATGATGCAAAAAGTTTTAGTGATTGGCGCAACGGGCAATATCGGGCACACTCTGGTCAAACTTTTGGCCGAAAAAGGGGAGGCGGTTAAAGCCGCCACGCGCCATCCTCACACTTATCCGGCTCAAGCTGGCGTCGAAGCCGTCGCTTTTGATTACGATCAGCTCGACAGTTATGCCACGGTTTTGAGCGGGGTAGATCGTGTTTTTGCAATCCCCAAAAATGCTGATCCGGTAGCTCAAGAGACGCTCAATCCATTTATTGACGCTGCTAAAGCGGCGGGGGTTAAGCATTTTGTCCTGAGCACGGCTATGGGAGTGGATCAAGCTCCGCCTGAGCTGGGCTATCGCCAGGTGGAGTTGCATTTGATTAATTCGGGCTTGGACTATACCATTCTGCGTCCCAACTGGTTTATGCAAAATTTTAACCCTGGTTTTATCCTGCCCATGATTCAAGCGGGTGGAGCGATTTATTTGCCGGCGGGTGATGCCCAAGTCAGCTTCATTGATACGGCTGATATCGCCGAGGTGGCGGCTAAGATTCTCACCGAACCGGGGCACGCTGGCCGCGAGTACACCTTGACCGGCGGCGCTGCCCTCAGTCATGCCGACGCTGCCGTGATTATCTCCACAGCGGCGGGGCGGGAAGTTCATTATGTATCTATTCCCGACCAAGCCATGCGTGAAGCCCTGACGGGGGCTGGCTGGCGGCCGGGCCAGGTAGAATTGATGCTGGGTTTGTTTGGAGGCGTGCGCCAGGGCTGGTCAGCTCCGGTTGTGCCCATTCTACCTGACTTGCTGGGACGCGCTCCCCTCACCTTTGAGCAATTTGCCGCAGCAAACGCCGAAGCATGGCGGTAAATACACCTTACCGTGAAGTGTGAAAATTCGGTAGAGGTTGGACACTGTCCGACCTCTACCGAAGCTATGGTATGAAGGAGTGAACGATGAAAATTGGAGTCTTAGGTACGGGAAATATCGGCGGCGCGCTGGGCCAAAAGTGGGCCAGCGCCGGTCACGAAGTTAAGTTTAGCGCACGTAACCCGGCTGATCCAAAAGTGACTGCGCTGCTTGCCTCAAGTGGGGCCACGGCCTCAGCCGGATCGGTGGGGGAGGCGATTGCGCATGGCGAAGTTGTCTTGATTGCGACGCCGGGAGGAACTGTTCAGGCAATTGTGGAGGAGCATGGAGCTGCGCTCAACGGCAGGCTGATTATTGACGCCACCAACCGGATGGGCGAGGCTGAAGTGAGCGCTGTTTCCAGCATCACGCAGGCCGCCCCGAACTCGCCGGTGTTCCGGGCTTTTAATTCGCTGGGCTGGGAGAATTTCGCCGAGCCGATGGTGGGTGGCACTCAAGCTGACCTATTTTACTGCGGTCCGGCCGAGGCTCGCGCGACGGTGGAAAGTTTAATTACGGCGGTCGGCCTGCGTCCCGTTTACGTAGGCGGCCTGGAGCAGGTGCGTCTGGTTGACAGCCTGGGTTTATTGTGGGGCTCGTTAGCCTACGGCCAAAAGCGGGGCCGCCGCCTGGCCTTTAAGCTGCTGGCAGAGTAGACCTGACCTCACGATGATCGTCAAACGTAACTTAAATCCCGTTAAAGTGATATCCTATATCTGGCCGCAGATGCTGGCGGCGCTGGTCTGGTCGGCAATCATCTATGCCGCTTATGTGAACTTCAATCTAACCCTGATCGCCTTACCCTCCTTTATTTTGCTGGTTCTGGGCGGCGCTTTAGCCATTTTTCTGGGTTTTCGCAATAACACTTCCTACAATCGCTGGGGCGAGGCGAGTCAAGCCTGGGCGGCTATCATCAATAACAGCCGTGTCTTTGGCCGGTTGATCATCACCTTTGTGGACTCCCACCAGCATACCCCACAATACCAGGCCGAGCCAGCCGAGGCGTTCAAAAAGGAAATGCTTTATCGCCATCTGGCCTGGGTGAATAGCCTGCGCTTGACCTTACGAGGGCAAATGGATTGGGAAACCCTCCGCCCCTTCCTGAGCGAAACGGACTACACCCTCTTGCTGAAGAAATCGAACAAGCTCAACTATTTGCTGCAACGACAAGGCCAGCGCATTTATGAGGCGATGGCCACCGGCATCCTGCAAGGATTTGACAGCTTTCAACTCGAAGGCGCTCTGGCCCAACTGACCGGCCAGCAGGCCATCTGTGAGCGGCTCAAAACCATCCCGGTGCCGCGCCAGTATGATTACTTTACCCGGCTGTTTGTCTGGTTCTTTATCATTCTAACGCCCATGTGTCTGGTCCGCACCCTGGTTAATGATAACGTCGGTCTGATGCTGGTCCCCATCTCGCTGGTTTTTGTCTTTGTCTTCGCGGTGGTCGAACGAACCGGCGCGGTCAATGAAGAACCCTTTGAAAACCGCACCACCGATGTACCCCTCACTGCCTGGTGCCGCACCATCGAGCGTGATCTCAGGGAACTTTTGGGCGAAGAAAATCTGCCGCCCAAACTCGAACCTAAAGATGGATATTTATTTTAGAGGAACAACTATGAAAATTGCCATTATCGGGACAGGAAATGTAGGCCGGGCCTTAGGCACAAGCTGGGCCAACAAAGGGCATCAGGTGATTTTTGGCAGCCGCGACCCGCACAGCGAGAAAGTGCGCCAGGCGCTGGCAGCCGCAGGATCAAACGCCAGCGCCGCTACTCTGGCCGAAGCCGGAGCAGCAGCAGAGGTGATTGTATTGGCCACTCCCTGGGACAGCATGCCGCAGGTGATTGAGTCGCTGGGGGAGGTGAGCGGCAAAATTATCGTGGATGCCACCAACCCGATTGGCCCCGGCTTTCAATTGGCGCTGGGGACCACTACCTCTGGGGCGGAGCAAGTGGCAGCTTGGGCCGTCGGGGCGCGAGTGGTCAAAGCCTTCAATACCACCGGCTGGGAGAATATGGCCGATCCCATTTATCAGGGTGGGCCAATCACCATGTTTCTCTGCGGCGATGACGCCGAGGCCAAAGTGGTTGTGGCTGGATTGGCCCAGGACCTGGGCTTTGAAGTGGCCGATACCGGGCCGCTCTCAACCGTCCGCTACCTGGAACCGCTGGCTATGGTCTGGATTCACTTGGCTATCGTGCAAAAGCAGGGCCGGCAGATAGCATTCAAAATCGTCAAAAGATAAAGATGAAGGAGAATTTAATCACATGTCGCACAAAAATCTAAACCCGGTCAACCCGGCTAAACCGAAACGCGTCGCCATTGTCATTGCAAACCCGGCCGTGTCAACCACCACCGGCTGGCCGGTCGGCTTTTGGTGGAGCGAATTAACCCATCCCTACTTTAAGTTTTCTGAAAAAGGTTATGAAGTTGAAATCTTCAGCTACTTTGGGGGAGAATGCCAAGCGGATGCTATGAGCAACCCCGATGATGTGACCCAGTGGCAAGCCGAAGACCTGATCAGCCGCGGCTTTATTGGCGACCCAAAGCTGAAGGCCCTGGTGGAAAACACCCGGCCTGCCCGCGAAATTGAGGTGGACAAGTTTGACGCCATCGTGATTGCCGGCGGGCAGTCACCGATGTTTA
>CAZDMM010000194.1:0-10725 GCA_964505845.1 uncultured Caldilineaceae bacterium | reverse complement strand
CCAGTCTGGCCCTCGACGCCACGCGGCGCGGCGGCAAGGTGCTGCTGGTCGGCTTGCAAGCCCGGCCAACCAGCCTGGATTTGCACAAAATGGTGCTGCGAGAGATTGACGTGGCTACGACTGTGGCCCACGTGTGCAGCGTGGATTTGCCGGAGTCGCTGGATATTTTAGCTACCACCCCTTTGGCTGAAATTGTGCTGGGGGCGGTCATCCCGTTGGAAGGTTTGGTCGGCGATGGGTTGCTGGCCATGGCCGAAGGCCGGGCCAAAGGCAAGATTGTGGTCAACCCGCAGTGATAGAGGGTGGGGAGGGTAAAACAGGCCAGAGTCTCGGCCGGTTAGTAAAATCTGAATCAAATTCATTACGTTTTACGCTTTATGGATTATCGTCAGCTTGATGCGTTATAAATAGAAAGTAAAAGTATTTCCCGGAGGTTTCTTATGAGCCAAGCCTATGCCCATGCCGCCTCGGCGCTGATTGAAGAATACGATCCATTTGACCTGTTTGATCCCTTTCCCTTTTATGCCAGGGCGCGGCAAGAAGCGCCCATTTTCTACAGCCCGGAGCTGGATTATTGGGTCATCACCCGGCATGAGGATATCAAAACCATTTTTAAGGATTTAGAGACCTATTCCTCGGAAATAACGGGCAAACCGCTGGTCCCCTTTAGTGCGGCGGTGCAGAAAGTGCTGGATGACGGCGAATTTGCCGTCACCTCTGGCATTTCGGGCATGATGCCGCCCGACCACACCCGGATTCGTAGCTTTCTCAATAAAGGGTTCACGCCTCGCCGGGTTGAAAAATTGGAGGGGCCGATTCGCCAGCGCACCAATGAGCTGATTGACCTTTTTGTCCACCAGGGGCGGGCCGACCTGGTGCGGCAGTTGACCTATGATTTGCCGGCGCTGGTGGTCTTTATTTTGCTGGGCGTTCCCGACGAGGATGTGCAGTATGTCAAACAATGGGCTGCCAGCCGTATTGCCATTACCTGGGGCGACCTGACCGAAGAAGAGCGCATCTGGCACGCCCATCAGATGGTCAAATATTGGCGCTACTGCATCGAGCTTATCGAGAAGCGGTTTCAAGAGCCGCAGGATGACCTGCCCAGCGACCTGGTGCGCATCTACCAGGAAGGCGACCGCTCTATTACCAAGCACGAAATGGCCCGAGTCTGCTACGCCATGCTGTTTGCCGGGCACGAAACTACCAGCAACCTGCTGGCCGAGGGCCTTAAAACGCTGCTGACTTACCGGGATCGCTGGGAAGCGCTTTGTCAAGACCCTTCCCTGATCCCCGGCGCGGTGGAAGAGATAGCCCGCTTTTGCCCTTCCATCTTTGCCTGGCGCCGCCTGGTTAAAAAGCCGACCACCCTGGCCGGAGTGGATTTGCCGGAAGGGGCCAAACTGCTGTTGGTGCTCGGCTCGGCCAACCGCGATGAGCACTGTTTTTACAATAGCGACGTTTTCGACATCCAGCGCGAGAACGCCAAGCATCACCTCACCTTTGGGCATGGAGTCAAATACTGCCTGGGCGCACCGCTGGCCCGCCTGGAAACCCGCGTGGTGCTGGAGGAGTTAACCCGCCGGCTGCCATCGCTGCGTTTAGTCCCGGACCAAAAATTTGAGTATATTCCAAACACCTCTTTCCGCGGGCCAAGCCACGTGTGGGTGGAGTGGGATACCAATTGAGCAACCGTCTGGCCGGTTTCATCTTTGATCTTGATGGCACGGTGCTGCGGGGCAATTCGGTTTTACCTGGCGTGCCGGAGACGCTGGCCCACCTGCGCCGGCGCGGCCTGCGGCTGGCCTTTTTTACCAACGATAACGCCAATACACCTCAACTCCTGGCCGAACGTCTGGCCGGTATGGGCATTGAGGCCGGGCCGCATGAGATTATGACGGCGGCCCTCATTGCCGCCGAGGTGGCGGCAGAGTTGTACCCACAGCGCAAAATCCTGGCCGCCGGGCATACCGGGCTGGTGGAGGCCCTAAAAGCCAAAAATTTAGCGGTGGTGGAATATGACGCAGCCGACCAGGCTGAGGTAGTGGTAATGGGTCGAGACCCCCACTTTAACTACCAACGCCTCACCGCAGTGTGCCAGGCCATCTGGCGCGGGGCCGAATTTATCGCTACCAATGATGACCCCAAGATTCCTACCCCGGCCGGATTTGTGCCCGGCACCGGCCCGTGGGTCAAAGCGGTGGCCTATGCCACCGGGCGAGAACCGCTGATTACCGGCAAACCCTCCCTGTGGTCGGGCCGGATGGCGCTGAAGCTGTTAAACCTGCCCCCGGCGCAGGCGGCGGTGGTGGGCGACCAGCTTAATACCGACATCGCCATGGGCAAAAAGGCCGGCATGTTCTCTATCCTGGTGCTGACCGGCGTAACCACCCGCGAGCAGGCTGAAATGGCCTCCGCCGACCAGAAACCGGACTTGCTTTTGCCCGATGTCAACCACCTCACCGGCTGGTTGGAAACTTATCTGTAGTGCGCCGCCAGGGGGCCTTTGGCTCTGGTGCGTAGCTGAGGATTTTAGAACACAAATCTATTTTCTTTGGAACGGGCGGCATGGGGATGCCGTCCTACGGCGAGATAAAGCTATTTACAGGAGAGAGTCAGGGCAATGTCGCCAAATCCATATATTTTAACCTTTGAAGCGTGTGAGGCCGACTCGCACAGCCGGGTGGGGGGCAAATGCGCCAGCCTGGGGGCGATGATTCAGGCCGGTGCGCCGGTTCCGCCCGGTTTTGCCGTCACCACCACCGCCTACCAGGAAATGCTGAACACCAACAGCCTCAGCGAGTGCATTCACGTTTGGCTGGAGCGCCTTAACCCGGAGGATGTGCGCACCGAAGAGAAGTACAGCCAAACCATCCGCAAACTGATCGAGGAGACGCGCATCGCGCCGGAAATTGAAGAGGCCATCCGGGATGGTTATGAGGCCCTGTGCCGTCGGGTTGGTGTGGTTAACGTGCCGGTGGCGGTGCGCTCCAGCGCCACTGCCGAAGATTTGCCCGGTTACAGCTTTGCCGGGCAGCAGGACACCTATCTGTGGGTGATGGGGGCCGACGCCGTGGTTGAGCATGTACGCAAGTGCTGGTCCAGCCTGTATACGGCGCGGGCCATTTCCTATCGCCATGATAACGGCTTTGCCCACGAAAAGGTCTTGATGGCTGTGGGCGTGCAGAAGATGGTCAACGCTAAAGCGGCCGGTGTAGCCATGACCCTCAACCCCATCAACGGCGACCGCTCCAAAATCGCCATTGACTCCAGTTGGGGGCTGGGTGAGGCGGTGGTGGGCGGCGAAGTGACCCCGGATAATTTTTTGATTGACAAGGTGATTTTTGAGGTGGTCAAGCGGGTCATCTCGCCCAAGCACATCGAATTTGTGGCCGACCAGGCCCATGGCCGGGTCATCGAGCGGGAGGTTGAGCCGGGCCGCCAGACCCAGCCCTCGCTGACCGAGGCCGAGATTGTGGCCGTGGCTAAAATGGCCAAACGGGCCGAGAAATTCTATGGCCGCCCCCAGGATGTGGAGTGGGCCGTGGATGCCGACCTGCCGCCGCCGGATAACGTGGTTATTTTGCAGAGCCGCCCGGAAACCGTCTGGAGCCAAAAAGAGCGCCCCAGCATCAGCGCCGGCCACGCTACCGGCATCGCCGGGGTGGTTGACACCCTCATCAGCGGCGTCAGAATTAAGAAGTAGGGAGCAGGGAGTAAGTAGTAGGGGGTAAAGCTTGCCCCTGCTACCTGCGACCCTAACAAATAAATCACCCAAAAAGGAGAGAAGTTATGGCAAACAATGGCAGTGGCCGATTCCCCAGTCCTTTTAAGATCAAGACGCCGCCGGGGGCCGAGGGCTGGGAGGAGCTTTATCCCTACAATCTTGTCTTTAGCGACGACCGCCGCGAGTATGAGGAGGCCACCTTCTGGTTTCAGGATGGCATGCATTGGCGTGAGGTTTTGTATCCCTTTGACAGTATTTTTATGGAATTTGCGCTGACCTCGCTCTCTCAATACAACAGCCGCTTCTACATCATTCCCCCGGCCCAGGGCGTGGACTACCGGGTGTTGAACGGCTATACCTACCTCAGCCCGGTGCCCATCACCGACGGGGCCACCATTGGGGCGCGGGTTCCTCACTTTTTGGAGCGGGCCGGTTATTATTTCCAAAACTGGGACAAGCTGTACGAACAGTGGAAAGACAAAATCAAAAAGGTTATCGAGGAGTTAGAGAGCATCCAGTTTAAACCCCTGCCGGAGATGGTTGACCTGGAGTGGGTAACCGGGGGACGCGGCCTGGGCAGCAATTTTGATATGCAAAAAGAATATAACCGGCTGATCGAACTGGGATATCAGGTGTGGCAGTACCACTTTGAATTTTTGAACCTGGGCTACGCCGCTTACCTGGATTTCTTCATGTTCTGCAAGCAAGCCTTCCCCAGTATCCCGGAGCAGTCCATCGCCAAAATGGTTTCCGGCATCGAGGTAGACCTGTTCCGCCCCGATGACGAACTGAAACGGCTGGCCCAATTGGCCGTCAACCAGGGAGTCGCCGGGATATTGAAAAATAATGATGACCCGGCAGGGGTGATGGAAAAATTGGCCCAGAGCGCCGGGGGCCAAAAGTGGCTGGATGAATTTGAAATCTCCAAAAATCCCTGGTTTAACTTCTCCACCGGCACCGGTTTTTACCACCACGACACGGTTTGGATGGAGGATTTGAAGATACCTTTCAGCTTCATTCGCAACTATATTGCCCAGGTAGAAGAGGGCGCTACCCTGGACCGGCCGCTGGAAGCCATCCGGCAGGAGCGGGACCGCATTGCCGAAGAGTACGCCGACCTGCTGGCCAGCGATGAGGATCGGGCTGCCTTTCAGGGCAAGCTGGGGTTGGCCCGCACCGTTTTTCCTTACATTGAAAACCACAACTTCTATGTGGAGCATTGGTCTCACTCTGTTTTCTGGCGCAAGATGAAAGAGCTGGGCCAGATTTTTGCTCAGGCCGGTTTTTGGCCCGAAGCCAACGATATTTTCTACTTGCGACGTGATGAAATCCCGGTGGCGATTTATGATTTGAGCACCGGCTGGGCCGTGGGCGCGGCGGATCGCGGGTCTAAATATTGGCCGCGTGAAATTGCACGGCGCAAAGGCATTGTGGCCGCCCTGCGGGCCTGGACGCCGCCCCCGGCCCTGGGCGTGCCGCCGGAAGTGGTGACAGAGCCGTTCACCATCATGCTCTGGGGCATCACCAACGACAGCATCAACGCCTGGCTGGCCGGCGGGACTGAGGGCGATTTGAAGGGCTTTGCCGGTTCGCCGGGTACGGTAGAAGGGCCGGCGCGGGTCATCACCAGCACCGCAGAGTTGGATCAGGTACAGGAAGGCGAGGTGCTGGTCTGCCCCATCACTGCCCCCAGTTGGGCCCCGGTGTTTTATCGCATCGCCGCCGCCGTCACCGATATCGGCGGCATGATGTCCCACGCGGCCATTGTTTGCCGGGAGTACGGGCTGCCCGCCGTGGTGGGCACGGGCTTTGGCACGCAAACCATCAAAACCGGCCAGCGGGTGCGGGTGGACGGCACCGCCGGCACGGTGACGATTTTGAATTAACCTTTTAAATGGATAACTTTCCCGGAAGCTCGATTACACAGCTTCCGGGAAGGTGCGATAATTGGGAGATTAAGGGATAAAAATGGGGGAAAATCCCCCAATCCCCAAATCCCGGCGCCCTTTCTGAGTGCTGAATGGATCAACTGGGATTATTCATTCACGGTCGCTTTGTCACCTCACAGGGAGAGACAGCTTTCCCGGTGTTAGACAAAGCGACCGGCCAACCCATCGCTGCCGTGCCGGAAAGCACGCCGGAGGATGTCAGCGCGGCCCTGGAATCGGCCCAGGAGGCTTTCCGAAACTGGCGACAAAAACCGGCCCACGAGCGGGCGGCGATCATGCATGCCGCCGCAGCCGCCGTGCGGGCCGAGTCCGAAACCCTGGCCGGGCTGCTCACCGCCGAAGTGGGCAAGCCGCTGGCCGGGGCGCAGCGCGAGGTGCAGGCCGTGACCACCCTGCTTGATTTTTTTGCCGAGGAAGGGCTGCGCATCCGGGGAGAAATTCCGCAGCTCAACCTGCCGGATGAGCGGGTATTGATTGTTAAGGAGCCGGTGGGGGTGGTGGTCGCGCTGACCCCCTCCAACTACCCGCTGATTTTGCTCAGTTGGAAGCTGGGCGCGGCCCTGGCGGCCGGCTGCACCGTGGTCTCCAAGCCCTCGGAGGATACGCCGCTGGCTACGCTGCGCCTGGCTCAGATTGTGGCCGGGGCGGGGCTGCCGCCGGGCGTGTTCAACGTTGTCACCGGCTACGGCCAGACCGTTGGCCGGGCCCTGGTGGAGCATGCCCTCCCGCGCAAAATTGCCTTTACCGGCGGGGTGGAAACCGGCAAAAAAATTGCCGCCCTGGCCGCGCAGACCAACAAGCGGGTCACGTTGGAATTGGGCGGGCAATGCCCCGCCCTGGCCTGTGATGACGCCGACCTGGAGGTGGCGGTTCCGGCCCTGCTCAAGCACAGCTTTGACAACGCCGGGCAGTACTGCTACCGCATCAACCGCATGTACGTGCAGCGCGGAATTTACCGCGAGTTTTTGGAGCGCCTGGCCGCCGGAGCAACCGCGCTGAAGGTGGGGCCGGGCCGCGACCCGGCCAGTTTCATGGGGCCGCTGGTCAACGGGCGGCTGTTTGAGAAAAGCCTGCGCCACATCCAAGATGCGCTGGAGCGCGGAGCCACCTTGCTGACCGGCGGGCGGCGCCTGAGCGGCCCGGACTTTGATCACGGCTATTTTTTACCGCCCACCATCCTGGCCGGGGCGGATCACTCCATGCTGGTGATGACCGAGGAAACTTTTGGCCCGGTGGTCGGCGTGATGAAGGTGGACTCGCTGGAGGAGGCGATTGGACACGCCAACAACAGCCGCTACGGGCTGGCCGCGTATGTGTTTAGCCGGGATGTGGGGCAGGCTCTGCGCGCCGCCGAACAAATTGAAGCCGGCTCGGTCTGGATCAACAATATTCACCGCTCCTACAACGAAGCGCCCTTTGGCGGCGTCAAAGAGAGCGGCCTGGGCCGGGAAAAGTCCCATTACGGTCTGGATGAGTATTTGGAGTTGAAGACGATTTATTTATCGTTATAAAACGTGAAACGTAAAACGTAACGGTTGAAAAGGGAAGACTTCTTGGTGTGTAAGACATTACATTTTACGCTTTACGATTTACTTGAGAAATTGATGTGACCACCATCTACGACCAAATCTACCAACGCGCCGAACCTTACTGGCAGACGCGGCAGGGCGAAGTCCACATGCCGCTGGCCTATGGCTACGCCCGGCAGCTTTTGGCCCATTACCCGGAGGCCGATGAAGCGGTGGTGCTGCCGGCCATCCTGCTGCACGATGTCGGGTATTCCCTGATTCCTGATGACCTGCAACTGCAATCCCTGGTGGGCGGCACCAACCAAAATCCCCGGCTGGACATCTCGCGCCAGCACGAAATAGAGGGGGCCAGAATCGCTGGAGAAATTTTGACGGCGCTGGAGTACGATGCCGCAAAAATTGCCGAGATTCAGCTTATCATTGATGGGCACGATACCCGGTGCGAGGCCCTATCGCTGAACGATGCCCTGGTCAAAGACGCCGATAAGCTGTGGCGCTTTGACCCGGTGGGCGTGCCGATTTGCGCCCGGTGGAATGAGCGGGCCATTGGGCCATACCTGGATTTTGTTGAAACCAGAATTGAAACCTGGCTGTTTACCGACCGGGCCAGAGAGATGGCTCGCACCCTGCTGGCCGAATCGAGAAGGCAGTTGGATAAGACAATTTACGATCAAATTTATCGGGCCGCCGAACCTTACTGGGACACGCGCCACAACGATGTTCACATGCCCCTGGCTTATGATTTTGCCCGGAGGCTGCTGGCCCATTACCCCCAGGCCGATGCGGCGGTGGTGCTGCCGGCCATCCTGCTGCACGATGTGGGCTGGAAGATGGTGCCGGAGGAAAGACAGCGCAACGCCTTTGGCCCCCAGGCTACCGACAAAGCGGCTAACCGGCTGCACGAAGTGGAGGGGGTCAGAATCGCCGGGGAGATTCTGGCCGGGCTGGGGTATGACCCGGCTAAAACCGGGGAAATCCTGACCATTATTGACGGCCACGACTCCCGCCTGGAGGCGCTCTCGCTCAACGACAGCCTGGTGAAGGACGCCGACAAGCTGTGGCGCTTCACCCCCACCGGCGTGGGCATTGACTACCGGCGTTTTGGGGTGGAGATTGCCTGGTACCTGGATTACCTCGGCCAGAAGATTGAGGAGTGGCTCTTTACCCCGGAGGCCAAAGCGATAGCGCGAGCAGATTTGGCCCGGAGTAGAGTAGAGCTTGGAGACAACGTGCCCTCTGGGTATTAGAGATTGGGGCAGTGTGGAAGGTTGGAAAGCTGGAAGAATGGATATTTACCAACCTTCCATCCTTCCAATAAATATTCAATAGGTCTGATGGAAAGTACCTTACCCAACATACCCTCATCTTCTTCCCTCTCCGGCCGGGTGGCTGTTGTCACCGGGGCGGCGGGGGGACTGGGCCGCACCTTTTGCCTGGCCCTGGCCGCCGCCGGGGCGCGAATCGTCGCCGCCGACTTGAGTGAGGACGGCCTGGCCGGCGTGGCGGCGGCGGTGCAGGCCGCCGGCGGCGAGGCGCTGGCGGTACGGGTCAATGTAACGCGTGAGGCCGAGACGCAGCACATGGCCGAGGCCGCCCTGGCCCGCTGGGGCCGGCTGGATATTCTGGTCAACAACGCTGCCCTGTACGCCACCCTATCGCGCCGGCCCTTTTACGAGCTGCCGCTGGAGGAGTGGGAGCGGGTGCTGGCGGTCAATCTCACCGGGCCGTGGCTGTGCAGCCGGGCGGTGTACCCGGCCATGAAGAAGCAGGGCAAAGGCAAGATTATCAACATTGCCTCGGCCACGTTCTTGAGCGGCTCGCCCCTGTGGTCGCATTACGTCGCCTCCAAAGGCGGCCTGATTGGCCTGACCCGCAGCATGGCCCGCGAGGTGGGCGACGACGGCATTTGCGTCAACGCTATTGCCCCCGGTTTTACCTTGACCGAGGCCAGCCGGGCGGTCATGCCGGAGGCGGAGCAGTATGGCGTGGCGCGGGGGGCCATCAAGCGGGCCGAACAGCCGGAAGACATCGCCGGGGCGGTGCTTTTTTTGGCCTCCGACGCCAGCGATTTTATCACCGGCCAGACCATCGTGGTGGATGGCGGACGGCAGATGGTGTGACGAATCAAATCTTTTTGTGAAGGTGTTAGTTGTGTTGCAGCCTGACGGAATACGCAAGAGGCCATGCGACGTGTTGCCTGTTCCGTTAGCAAATTCTCTTGATAAGTGGGAGTAGTCAGCATGCATTACATCGGCAAATTTAATGAAGAAGCTTTGGCGCTGCCCCCCCTGTATGAGGGACACAGCCAGGATTACACCCAGGCCAACCTGGTAGACCACACCTGCGGCTCGGTGCATACCGGCCTGAGCATCGCCCAGTTGGCCGCCGGGGGAACGCTCAACCCGCACGTCCACTCTTACGAGGAAGGTTTTTACATTTTGGAAGGCGAAGTGCTGGTCAGCATCAACGACCAGGCTTACCGTCTGGGGCCGGGCGATTTTGGGGCGATCAAAGTAGGGACGCCGCATGCCTGGCGCAATGGGGGTGCGGAGCGGGTGCGCTGGCTGCAAATGGCCGCGCCGCAGCCCAAACCGGCCGGCAAAGAGCGCGACACCTTTTTTGTCAAAGGCGGCGCTGCCCCCACCGAGGCCGAGCCGCTTGACCCCGCCGACCCCAAAGGCAACCTGCTGGGCCACTTCGACGCCGGCCAGATTCCGCCTTCGGAAGAGGGGCGGATTGCTTCGGGCGGGCTGAAGGGCGTCTTTCTCAAGTGGCTCATTGACGCGAATTTTGGGGCGCGCCACCACCGCATGCTCTTTTTGGAGTACCAGCCCGGCGTGAGCATCGGCCTGCACGACCACACCTTTGAGGAAGCTTATTTCATCGTCAGCGGCGAGGTGGAGGCCACCATTGACGGCCAGAAATATATCGCTCGGCCCGGCGATGTGTTGTGGACCAGCGTCGGCTGCGTCCACGCCTTTGCCAACATCAGCGACCGGCCGGTGCGCTGGCTGGAAACCTTCTCGCCCCAGCCCCCGGCGGAGAATGTCTTCCGCTTCATGGCCGAGTGGGAACAGCGGGCCAAAGAGTTGGAAGGGTAGCAGGCTAGCAGGTAGCAGATAGCGGATAGCAGATGGCAGGTAGCAGGATTTATCTGACTACTGACCACTGACTACTGACTACTGACTACTGACTACTATTAAGGAGAGACAGATGCCAAGACACTTAGTTCGCACAGCGGACCAAGCCGCTTTTGAAGTACCCGGCGCTTTTGCCGCTTTGAGCAAAGGCTTCTGCCGCTGGTCAATTGTCAACGGCGAAAGCTCGGTTCATCAAGAGTTCAACATTTGCGAGTTTGAGCCGGGCGGCTCGATTGACACCCACGTTCATTCCTTTGAGGAGAGCATTTACGTCCTCGAAGGGCAGCTCACCTGCGAAACCGGCGACGGCCTGTTTACGCTCAAAGAAGGTGATTACGGCGTTTTCCTGGTGGCCGCGCCGCACGCCCTGCGCAACACCG
>CAZDMM010000193.1:0-10731 GCA_964505845.1 uncultured Caldilineaceae bacterium | reverse complement strand
GACGCGGCCATCCTGTACACTATCTTTATGACCGGTTTTGCGGTCAGTTCCTTTCTGGGTGGGCTGCTGGGCGACTGGTTTGATAAACGCTTTGGCCCCAAAGGCCGTATCATGCTGATGCAGATCTACCTACTCACCTTTGCGGTGATGTCCTTTGTGGCGATGCAGATTGACTGGGGACACGGCTTGGCCCTGTATGTGATCCTCTTCCTGTTCGGACTGATCGGCTCCATCGGCTTCTCCGGGGTGGTGCTGCCGATGGTCTCGGCAGTGGTGCCGCCGCAACTCTCGGCCACGGCCTTTGCCCTGCTGTTCTCGCTGGTGCAGGGCCTCATCTCGGCCCTGATGTCGCTGGGGTTGGGCTACCTGGCCAAAGCCTACGGCCTGCAAACCGTGATGCTCTGGCTGGTGACGGTTCCTTACGCGGTCAACACCCTCTACTGGTTCCTGTTCTACCGCACTTATCCCCAAGACGTAGCCGCGCAGCAGGCCCGGCAGATTGCGTGACAAACCATTTTACTCCACAAAAGTTGAGCTTAAATAAAACCCCTCACCCCGTCGCTGATGCGCGCTGTGCGCACCTTCGGTGTCCCCTCTCCCATCGGGAGAGGGGTTAAGGGTGAGGGTAATTCAGGAGATAACCCATGCTTTACCCAATTCAAAACAATGTGCGCAACCGGCTTGATCTTTCCGGTATCTGGGATTTCAAAATTGACCCTCAGGCAGTGGGCGAAAGGAACGGCTGGTTCAACGGCCTTTCAGAAGCGCGGCCCATCGCGGTGCCGGGCAGTTGGAACGAGCAGTACGAGGATATTTTTAACTACTTCGACCTGGCCTGGTACGTCAAGCGGACGTACATTCCCTCAAGCTGGCGAGGCCAACGAGTCTTCATCCGCGTCGGCTCGGCCTGCTATTACGGCACGGTTTATATCAACGGAGAAAAGGCCGGCAGCCACGAGGGCGGCCACCTGCCCTTCGCCTTTGAGATTACAAATCTCATCAAGTGGGACGAAGAAAATATCATCGCTATCAGCGTTGAGAATACCTTAAAGCCGACCCGCGTGCCCGCCGGGAATATGAACACCGCCCTCGGCCCCTTTGCCAGCTTTCCTCGCACCACTTATGACTTCTTCCCCTTTGCCGGCATCCACCGCCCGGTGGTGCTCTACAGCGTCCCGCAAACCCACATCGAAGATGTGACCGTGGTGACGGGCATCAACGGCGCAGAGGGCAGGGTCAAGGTCACGGCCCGGCTGAATGAGCCGGTCACCGCGTCGGGGGCTGTCACCCTGAGTGGCAGTTCCAAATTAGTGCAAGCCCAAGTGCTGTTTAGAGAAGGAGGGGTCGAAGCCATTCTGACCGTCCCCAACGCCCGCTTCTGGTCGCCGGCCGACCCATACCTGTACGAGCTGACCATTCAAACGGAGAGCGACCGCTACAGCCTCCAGGTCGGCATCCGCACCATCGAGGTACAGGGCAAGCGAATTTTGCTCAACGGCCAGCCGGTGCAACTGAACGGCTTTGGCCGCCACGAGGATTTTATCGCCAGCGGCAAGGGCTTGAACCTGCCCTTGATGATTAAAGATTACCAGTTAATGCGCTGGACCGGGGCTAACAGCTACCGCACCTCCCACTATCCCTACAGCGAAGAAGAGATGCAACTGGCCGACCGCGAAGGCTTCCTCATCATTGACGAGATTCCGGCCGTCAGCTTGCAATTTGAGAATGAAGAAAATGTGGCCGAGCGCCTGCGGATGTGCTTGCAGCAAATTGAGGAACTGATTGCCCGCGACAAAAACCACCCCAGCGTGGTCATGTGGTGCGTGGCCAACGAGCCGATGCCCGCCAGCTTAAACCTGGGGACGCTGGGTGTCAATAATGAGAACGATCCGACCGTCGCGCGGGGCAAAGTTTTTCTGGACACGTTGATGCGCCGCGCCCGCCAGCTTGACCCCACCCGCCTGGTCAGCCTGGTGACGGTGATGGGCGGACCCACCTCCTGGATGGAACAGGGCGATGTGGTCTGCATGAACCGCTATTGGGGCTGGTATGTGCTGGGCGGGGAGCTGGATAAGGCTCTGGCCTCGCTGGAGCAGGAGCTTGATACGGTTTGGGAGATGTGGCATAAGCCCATCCTCATGACCGAGTTTGGGGCCGACACCATGGCCGGCATGCACGGCCACCCCAACGTGATGTGGACGGAGGAATACCAGGCCGATTACATGCGCGGCCACCTGAGCCTGGCGGCCCGCAAGGAGTACATCGTCGGGATGCAGCTTTGGAACTTTGCCGATTTTGCCGCTGTGCAGAGCATCATGCGGGTGGGCGGTTTGAATATGAAGGGCGTCTTTACTCGCACCCGCACGCCCAAAATGGCAGCCCACGTGTTGCGCGAGTTTTGGGCGAAAAAATAGACGTGGTTTCCTCGTTACGAAACTCAGTTTCGCAACGCAATTGGTGTCCGAACGGAGTTCGGACACCAGTCAAAAAAAATAGAGAGAAAAACTATGGAATTTCTAGCCCGTTTGTATAGTTTAGAGGGTCAGGTGGCGGTCGTCACCGGCGGCACGGGGGTGCTGGGCGGGATGATGGCGCACGGGCTGGCCCGGGCCGGGGCCAAAGTGGGCGTGCTGGGCCGCCGCCGCGAGCAGGCCGAAGCCGTAGCGCGGGCCATCGAGGCCGAGGGCGGCGCAGCCCTGCCGCTGGTGGCCGATGTGCTGGAGCGACAGCAGCTTCAAGCCGCCCGCGATATGCTGGTAAAGCAGTGGGGCCGGCTCGATATACTGGTGAACGCGGCCGGCGGCAACCGGCCAGGGGCGACCCTCACACCGGGGCAGTCGTTCTTTGAGCTGCCGGTGGAGAGCATGGAGCAGGTCATCACCCTGAATTTGCACGGCACGTTATTACCCAGCCAGGTTTTTGGCGAAGCCATGGCTCGCATGGAACGCGGCTGCATTGTCAACATCTCCTCAATGGCGGCGCAGCGGGCCTTAACCCGCGTGGTCGGCTACGGCCTGGCCAAGGCCGCGGTTGAAAACGCCACCCGCTGGTTGGCGGTGGAACTGGCCCGCTCCTTTGGCCCGCGTTTGCGAGTCAACGCCATAGCGCCCGGCTTTTTTGTGGGCGACCAGAACCGCGCCCTGCTGCTCAAAGAGGATGGCACGTTGACCGAGCGCGGCCAGACGATCATTGACCATACCCCGGCCGGCCGTTTTGGCGCGGCGGAGGAACTCATCAGCACCCTGGTCTGGTTGTGCGGCCCCGGCGCAAGCTTTGTTAACGGGGTGGTGGCGCCGGTGGACGGCGGCTTCAGCGCCTTTAGCGGGGTGTAACAAACCAACCAACCAGCCCACGCAACCTTCCATTCATTCAAAAATGACATTGATGGAACTTAAGCCCTGACGCAAGCTGCGCGAGTATGCCAGAGCATCTGGTACGACAGCCACATTCGCAGTATAATTACTTCAGGCCAGCTTCTTTATCGGCCTAACTCAAGAGGCAGAAAGGAAAGATATTATGAGCAAAGCAGACATGGGCCTGATTGGCCTGGCCGTGATGGGCCAAAACCTGGTTTTGAATATGGCCGACCACGGCTTTACGGTGGCAGTATACAACCGCACGGTATCCAAAGTGGATGAATTTATTAACGGCAGCGCCAAAGGCAGCAGCGTCATTGGAGCGCACTCTATTGAAGAGCTGGTCAGCCAGCTTAAAAAACCGCGCCGGGTGATGCTGCTGGTCAAGGCCGGGCAGGCGGTGGATCAATTTATTGACCAACTGCTGCCTCACCTGGAGCCGGGCGACATCATCATTGATGGCGGCAATTCTAACTATAACGACAGCATCCGCCGCACCGAATACGTGGAATCGAAAGGGCTGCTCTTTGTGGGGGCCGGCGTATCCGGCGGGGAAGAAGGAGCGCGTCATGGCCCATCTATTATGCCGGGCGGTTCCCCGGCGGCCTGGCCGCATGTCAAACCGATTTTCCAGGCGGTGGCGGCCAAAGTAGAGGACGGCTCGCCCTGCTGCGACTGGGTAGGACAAACCGGCGCGGGCCATTTTGTCAAAATGGTGCATAACGGCATCGAATATGGCGACATGCAGCTTATCGGGGAGTCG
This sequence comes from uncultured Caldilineaceae bacterium, assembly GCA_964505845.1. Classification (GTDB taxonomy): domain Bacteria; phylum Chloroflexota; class Anaerolineae; order 4572-78; family J111; genus DSQQ01. Next base: position 6,612 of record CAZDMM010000193.1, on the reverse strand, counting down.
TACCACCTGCTAAAAGAAGTTTTGGGCCTGAGCGCCGACGAGATGCACCAGGTTTTTGCCGAGTGGAACCGGGGCAAGCTGGACTCGTACCTGATTGAGATTACCCGCGACATCCTGGCCTTTAAGGATGAGGACGGCCAGCCGCTGGTAGAAAAAATCCTCGACGCCGCCGGGCAAAAAGGCACCGGCAAGTGGACCGTGATCTCGTCGCTGGATATGGGCATCCCTCTGACCCTGATCGGCGAGGCGGTGATGGCCCGCTCCCTGTCGGCCCTTAAAGAAGAGCGGGCGGCTGCCTCAAAAGTGCTGTCTGGCCCCATGCCCACCTTTACCGGCGATAAAGCTGCCTTTATCAACGATTTGCGCGAGGCGCTTTACGCTTCAAAAATTATTTCTTACACCCAGGGCTATATGTTGATGCGGGCCGCCGCAAGCGAGTACAACTGGAATTTGAACTACGGCGGCATCGCCTTGATGTGGCGGGGTGGCTGCATTATTCGCTCGGTCTTTTTGGGCAAAATCAAGGAGGCGTTTGACCAGAACCCGGAGCTGACCAATCTTCTGCTGGATCCTTATTTTAGAGAGCAGGTTGAAGCGGCCCAGGCTTCCTGGCGGCGAGTGGTGGCTAAAGCGGTTGAGTTGGGGATTCCGGTTCCGGCTATGTCCAGCGCCCTGGCCTTTTTTGACGGCTACCGCCGGGAGCGCCTACCGGCCAATCTGCTGCAAGCGCAGCGCGACTATTTTGGGGCGCACACCTATGAGCGGGTTGACCGGCCCCGCGGCCAATTCTTCCACACCAACTGGACCGGCGCCGGCGGCGATGTGACGGCAAGCACGTATGTGGCGTAGCCAGGGCTAAACGTGGAATCAATGGTGGTGTGACGAGACGCGCACAATATTTTCCGGCTTTTGGCCGATGCGCCGCTCGGTGCCGGCCCGCAGCCGGGCAAAGTTAGGGCGCAGGGCGTTCAGCATCACCCCCAGATTCAAAACGGCGGCAATGATATACTCAAAGGGGGTATAGCCAAGCAGGGCAAAAATAGTTAAAACAATGAGGGTGGTTACGGCAATGGTGGTGGAAAGGATGGAGGCATAGCGGCTGAGGGCCAGGGCTGTCAGGCCGCACCCGGCTACAATCAAGCCGGCCGGAAAGGACATGCCGCCCAGCGCGCCAATAGCCGTACCCGCCCCCACCCCACCACGAAACTTTAAGAAAATGGAATGGTTATGCCCAATAACGGCGGCAGCGGCGGCCAGGGCGGTAATCAAGGCCGGGGTGGGGCTGTGCGCCAACAAATAAACCGGAATCATCCCTTTGAGAATGTCACCCAAAACCGTCAAAGCTGCCGCCGTGCGCCCCACAGAGCGCAGCACATTGGTTCCGCCCGTTTTGCCGCTCCCCGAGGCCATCAAATCAATTCCGTAAAGGCGGGCCACCAGATAGCCCATCGGGATTGAGCCACACAGATATGAAACCAAAATGGCGACAACGCCAAAGATGTAAATCAAGGTTGACTCCATAGGGCGATGGTTACTTTTTTGAGTGAGCGTCGCCCGACCAATTTGGTTTGAGTATAGGCTGAAAACAAAGTGGTGTCAAAATGGCTGTTTCAATAAGGCATGGATAGCTTCTGGCTCGCTGAGCCTGAGGGCCTGTTGGGCCAGCGGTTGTGTTTGGGCGGTGGAGAGGGTGCGTAGCAGGGCTTTAGCAGCCGGAATAGCCGAGGCGGTCATGCTAAATTCGTCCAGGCCCATGCCCAGCAGCAGCGGAATCGCTTCCAGGTTGCCGGCCAATTCACCGCACATGCCCACCCATTTACCGTGAGCATAGGCAGCCTGGATAACCTGCTGGATGAGACGCAGCACTGCCGGATGGAGTGGGTCGGCCAGGGCGGCCACGCCGGCATTGGTGCGGTCTACGGCCAGGGTGTATTGGGTCAAATCATTGGTGCCGATGCTGAAAAAGTCAATCAGCGGGGCCATATCGCCGGCCAGCAGGGCCGCCGAGGGAATCTCTACCATAATGCCAACCTCAAGGTTGGGGTTATAAGGAATATTTTGAGCGACCAGAGCGGCCTGGGCCTGGCGCAGATGCGCCAAACTCTGGCGCAGTTCGCCAACGGAGCTAATCATAGGGAACATGATTTTGAGGTTGCGCTCATAGCTGGCCCGTAGAATGGCCCGCAGTTGGGTTTGAAAGAGTTCCGGCTCGGCCAGGCACAGGCGGATGGCCCGCCGCCCCAGAAAAGGGTTTTGCTCCGGCGGCATGTTGAGATAGGGAATTTCTTTGTCGCCGCCGGCATCCAGGGTACGCACAACCAGGGGAAGCTGCTGAAACACATCGGCGATAGCGCGATAAATTTGGTACTGCTCTTCCTCGCCGGGCAGGGCGTCCCGCTGCAAAAAGATGAACTCCGTCCGCAGCAGGCCGACCCCCTCGGCCCCCAGATCGAGGGCCTGCCGCGCTTCGGCCAGGCTGCCGATGTTGGCGACCACTTCTACCCGGCGGCCGTCGCCGGTAATAGCCGGTTGGTGCGCCTGTTTGAGGGCTTCGGCCTGTTGATAAAGTTTAAGCTGTTGGCGCTGTTGGTAGCGGGCCAGGGTCTCGGCGTCGGGGTTGAGCACCACCTGGCCTGTTTCACCGTCCACAATCAGTGGGGTTTGAGTGGGCACATGCAGCAGTTCTGGCCCCAGGCCCACCACCGCCGGGATATTGAGGCTGCGGGCCAGAATGGCGGTGTGAGAGGTGGCCCCCCCGGCGGCGGTGCAGAAGGCCAAAATATACTCCCGCCGGGCCGAAGCTGTGTCGGAGGGGGTCAAATCTTGGGCCAGCACGATGGCCGGCGCGGTCAAGCCGGCCAGGCTGCTTTGGCCCAGGCCGGTAAGCAGCCGCAGCAGGCGCTGGCTGACATCCTGAATGTCGGCGGCCCGCTGCCGAAAATATTCATCCTCCAGGGCTAAAAATTGAGTTACCCAGGCCCCGGCTACCTGGGCTACGGCGGCTTCGGCGTTGATCTTTTGGGCGCTGATGGCGGCCTTGATTTCATCCACAAAGGCCGGGTCTGCCAGGAACATGCGATGCACCTCAAAAATCTGGGCTTCGGCCGGGCCGATGTCGGCCTCAGTTTTGGTTTTGAGCAGTTCCAAATCGCGGCCGGCAACGGCAATGGCCTCATCCAGCCGGGCCGCCTCGGCCGCCGGGTCGCTGATGGTGCGCCGCTCTACCGTTGGGGCGACCGGCTGGTAGATAAAGGCCGCGCCAACGGCAATGCCGTCGCTGGCGGGGGTGCCTGTGAGTGTGTGCATAATTCATTACCCTAAATTTATCTTGTTCTTGCCGCTTCAACCAATTTCTCCGGCCGATTCTGGTATTCTGCCCAGACCAGCCGGCCGGAAACCAAACCGCTCAAAATCTCGGTCAAAGCCTTATTGACCGGCGTCGGGATACCCAACTGCTGTCCGGCCCGGACGACGGCCCCGTTTAAAACCTCAACTTCAGAGGTGGAGCGGCCGGCGGCCAGGTCAAGGTATAAAGAGGGCATTTTGCTGCCGCGCCCGCTCTGCATGGAAGGTCGCAGGAGGGCGCGGGTGAGGGCCATGGGCAGCCAGCGAGCCGAAACTAGGCGGGCCAGCCAATCGGCGGGATAGCCGGGCAGCCTAACCGCCCGGATGCCCTGGGCGTGCATCACTGTTACCGCTTCGCGCAGGGCCAGGATCTCCAGGTTCATCAATTCGGGCCGGGCGATGACCTGGGCCGGCGTTTGTTTGAGAATGGCGCAGGAGGCGTTGTTGACCATGTTGAGCAATAATTTGGACCATTTCATGGCCCGGTAATCATCGTATAAAACGATGGTCAAACCGGCCTGGGTCAAGGCGTCGGCCAGGCGGTCAACCGGCTGGCCGGGGTGCAGCGGGGCAAATCCAAAGCCGCCTTTAGGCTTGCTCACCTCGATGACGCCCGGCTCCGGCACGGCGATAGGAATAGTAATCGTCCCGGCAATGACCCGTTCCGCTCCAAAAGCGGCGGCCAACTGCTCCTCATTGCCCACCCCGTTTTGTAGGGAAACCAGGTAAGATTGGGGCAGACTTGTCAGGTCTTGAATAGCTTGAGCTGTATCAGGCCCTTTGACGGTTAAAAAAACAAAATCAAAGCTGGAGCCGGTGGGCACAGCGGTGGTGGTATTGAGGAAAATGGTTTGGGGAGAAAGGCCAGGCCGGCGCAGGGTTAAGCCGGCTGTAGCTATCCGGTTCATCAAGGCCGGGCGTCCCACCAGAGTAACCTGGTGATGGCTGCCCGCTAAGCAGCCGCCCACAAAGCAGCCGATGGCCCCGGCCCCCATGACCAAAATCTTCATCGTTGCGCCATTTTGAGCACGGCGCGGGCGGCAATTTCATCTGTCACCAGGCAGTCAATGACCTCCAGGCGCAGCGCCCCCAGCACCGCCGAGGCTTTGTCAATGCCCCCGCCCACCCCGATAACATAAGGGGTTTTTTTGAGAGTTTCCAGGGAGACGCCAATCAAACGTTGGTGCAGTTCCAGCGACAGCACATTGCCCCGCAGGTCGTAATGATAAGCGCAAATATCCCCCACCCCGCCCTGGCGGATAATTTCGCGCAGTTCGGCCTCGGAGATGTAACCGGCCGAAAGCAGGCTGGATAGGGCCAGGGAGAGGCTGCCAATGCCGATGAGGGCCATATCCATTTGCTCCAGCAGGGCCAGCGACTCACGGATAGAACGGTCTTGCAGCAGAGCTGCGCGGGTAGCGGCGCTTTCAACCAACAACGGCGCGGGCAAATATTTGTACTGCCCGCCCAGCGTTTGGGCCAGCCAGCGGGTCAAATCGGGGCCGTCAATCAGCGGGTTGATCGAGCCGACCGCGCCGGTAAGCTGCACCACCGTTACCTTTTTTTGGCGGGCCGCCCGCAGGGCGTTAACCACCTGATACACGCCGGTGTTCCAGGAAATTCCCAGGATCATGCCGTCTTGCAGGCGCTCTTCCATGTGGCGCGCCGCCAAAACGCCCAAACGTTCAGCCAGTTGGGCATAACCCAGATGCCCAGACGCTAAAATTTTGACTTCTTTGAGGGAAAACTGTTCAAGTAACTCTTGCTCCAGCGAAGCAGATTTGGCGGCCGGGTGATGAATAATAATTTCGACCACCCCCTCCTGGCGTCCTTCGGCCAGCAGCCGAGACACCTGGGGCCGAGAAATATTAAGCCGCTGGGCAATTTCTGCCTGAGTCAGATTTTTTTCATAATAAAGACTGGCAACTTTGGCCAGCAAGGCCAATTTATCCTCAGACATATTTTGTTTGCCAGAACAAGAGTTTGCCTAAGTCGTCGCTGACTCGGCAAAATCGCTCTCGATTAATTGAGCCATCATCTCCAGGGCGGCTTGCTCATCTTCTCCCTCGGCGGTAAGTTCTATGTGGTGTCCTTTGGCTACGCCTAGTCCCAGCACGCTTAAAATGCTTTTGGCCTCAACAAAAGGTGTACCTCTGGTGGTATTGCGTACCCTGATTTTGGCTTTGAATTTAGCCGCCGTTTGCACAAATAAGGCGGCCGGACGAGCATGCAGCCCAACTTCGTTTTGAATAATAAAAGAGTTCGATTGCACAGGTTTAAAATCCTTTTGGTTGTGAAGATTGGTGGTGCAATTGACCTGCAATATATTATATAATTTTCTGCATATCTTTTACAGCTTCGGCAGCATCGTTGACTTCTGCCAGGGTATGCCCCAGCGAGGCTTCAACCGCCGCTACAATGGCCCCCTCAACCAGATGAGCGCCGCTCACTTTAACATGCTGCTGTTGTTCCGGGGGCAGCATTTCAATAGCCATTTGGGTGCTAAATAAAGCACCGCCCAAATCAAACAGAATCAAAACCCCATCGGGGGAGTAAACCGCTTCAATAGCCCGGTGAATCCGTTCGGCGTTGGTGCCGATGGTGTGATCATCCACCCCGCCGGCCGCTTCAATCTTGACTAAATTTTTTGACAACTGGCCCGCCATTTCTTGCACGCCCTTGGCCAGCAGGTGACTGTGGGAAACTATCACTATCCCTATCATAGCTGCTTATAACCCCCTCATTTTGCGATTGAGAAACAGCGCCACCAAAATGGCCAAAAAGGCTCCCCCGCCGTAAGCCAGGCCGATAAGAATGCCCCGCATCGTCTGGCCGGCAGCAAACAATGGGTAGCCGTGGCTGTAACCATATAATGCAGCTATCACAGCTATTATAACCCACAGCAGCGCCAGCGCCAGGTTACGCCGTTTCTGCCAGGCCGGTTGGGACTGCTGCTGGTCTAGCGCCTTAGGGCGACGTTTAGCCATTGAAAGTAATGCTCCTTAGAATAAACCACAGATTATAGAAATTTGCTAACCGCACGCCGGACAGTGTTCTGTTTCAAAGATCTGCTCCAGCCGTTCTGCGGTCAACCGTTCCGGCGGCCCAGGCACAAAACCGGTTTGACCACAAAAGCAGGCATACCAGCCAAAATCAACTTTAGACCAGGGCAAACGCGGCCCTAAATCCATCAATTCTACCCCCAGCCGCCAGCGGGCATTGGTGATCAAGCGGCGGCAGCCCAGCTCCCGCAGCCGGGCGGCGTAT
>CAZDMM010000192.1:4396-10733 GCA_964505845.1 uncultured Caldilineaceae bacterium | reverse complement strand
TCAACCTTTTCCCCGAAGAGGGCCTGGAGGAACTGCTGCGCCTGGTCGCCCGGCTGCAACAGCGCATCCAGGATATTGACCGCACCGTCGGCCTCGATGCCAGCGTGCTCGGCGAAATCGTCAATCCCCGCTCGCTGGACGAGCTGCGCCGCCTCAAAGCCGGCGACCAATCGGTGCTGGACGAGTTGGAACAGGAGTCGGAACTGACCTCCACCGACGAGATGAAGCTGCCGCTGGTGCTGGCCTTGCAGCAGTGGGGCACGGAAAAGTTGAAAGACCTGCCCATGGGCATTCACAGCGGCAAGGACGCGCCGGCGCCCGGCGTCTTCTTCGCCTTCCGCGCCCAGGATCGCCACTTCTGGCGCTTCTATCCCGCCGATGGCCGCGACGCCGTGACCGACAAACGCCAGATTTTTCACTGGATTCAGGCCAGCCAGGAAACGCCCCGCCGCGACCCCGGCATCAACATCTTCCCCCTGCTGGAAAAAGCCACCGACGACGTGTTCAAAGAAATCGCCGCTGCTCGGGCCGCCCGCCGCGTTCGCCCCAAGCTGGACAAGCTCAACCAGCAGTTGCACGCCGCCTTAACCCAGGTGACGCTGTTCGAGGCCGACAGCGACGAGGTCTGGGCCGAGACCAAAGCCCGCGTCATCAAGGTGCTGGAAGAAGTCAACCTGCGTCCCTTCCGCCGCGAGCCGGTGTTGAAGGAGTTGCTCCAAACCTTTGAACGCGACAACGATCGCCGCACCTTAGCGGTGGGTCTGGATGCCTGGTTTGTGGAGAATGAACTCTATCGCGAAGTCACGCAGCCGACTACGTTGGAACAGATCCGCCGCGAAGATTTAGTTTTGGTGGCTTGGGAGAAGTTGGGGTGATTTATTTTCGCAGGAAAAACAAAGGGCAATTTCACCTACCCCCGCAACAGCGACTCTAAAATCCAGATGGCCGCCTTTTTATCCAGGGGGGAGTTATTGTTGCCGCATTTGGGGCTGTAGATACAACTGGGGCAGCCCTCCTCGCAGGGACACTCTTTGATGGTGGCCAGGGTGGCTTCCCACAACTCGGTCAGCAGGGCAAAACCCTGCTCGCTGATGCCGACGCCGCCGGGGTAGCCATCGTAGATAAAAATCTGGGGCCGTTCAGTATCGGGGTGCAGCGGGGTAGAGAGGCCGCCGATGTCCCAGCGATCGCACATGGCAAACAGGGGCAGCAGGCCAATGGCGGCATGCTCAACCGCGTGCAGGCCGCCCAAAAAATCCCAGCCGCGATTGGCCAGATGTTTGGCCCACTCGCCGGGCACGTCCCACCACAAAGCGCGGGTTTCAAAGGTGTTTTCCGGCATCTCCAGGGGCAGTTCGCCCAGGTCGGTCTCGCTAAATTGGCGCACCTGGCGGTAGCCCACCACCTGCTGGGTCACTCGCACTGCGCCCCAAAAGACGGTGCAAAGTTTCCGCTGGTGATGGCGCATGGAGCGGATAATGGTGATCTCGCTGTGCTCTAATGGTTGGGTGTAATAATCCACCCGCGCCGGCAGCAGGGTAGCCTGCCCTTTTTGCAAATCCAACTCGCTGACCAGGTAGCTTTCACCCTGGTGCATGTAAACTGCGCCGGGGTGTACCCGGCTAAAGGCCGAGGCTTCGTCCATCTCTTCCAGCCGCTTGTTTTTGCGGCTGCCATCCACCAGCACAATCGGCTTGCTGCCCACGCTGCGGATGCTGACATGCTGGGCCGGGTAGGGCCGGCCGCGATAGTACCAGCGGTCGTGCTCGGCCTGGTACAGCATTACCCCTTTTTCTTCCAAGTTGACCATTGCTTCAACAAAGCCGCGCCCAAACAAAGCCTCATCGGCCTGGGTTAGGGGCAGTTCATGGGCGGCGCAGGGCAGGTGCTGCTCCAAAATGTAAACGTTGCCGGGGTCAATCAGGGCATGCTCATGCGGGCGGCCAAACAACTGGTCGGGGTGACGCATAAAATATTGGTCAAGGGGATTATCCAGCCCCACCAGCACCGCCAGGGAACCGCTGCTGCCTCGCCCGGCCCGCCCGGCCTGCTGCCACAGGCTGGCCACCGTGCCGGGATAGCCCACCGAAACGGTGGCGTCCAGGTTGCCCACATCCACCCCCAACTCCAGGGCCGAGGTGGCCGTAACGCCGAGTAGTTGGCCGTTGAAGAGAGCCTGCTCGATGGCCCGGCGCTGCTCCGGCAAATAGCCGGCCCGGTACGAGGCGATGCGCTCCTTCAACTCCGGCTCCGTGCGCTCCAGGGTTTGGCGGGCGTAACTGAGGATGAGTTCGGCCACCACCCGGGCCTTGGTAAAGGTGATATTGCGGATGTGTTGGCGGGTCATGGCCGCAAAGAGATTGGCTGCCTCGCCGTTGGGGCTGCGCCGGGCGGTTTTTTGATCATCCAGAAAAGGTGGGTTCCACAGCACAAACTGCTTGGCAGCGCGAGGAGAGCCATCTTCGGCAACAACGGTGGGAGGGCGCCCGGTCAGCCGCTCGATGTGCTCGCCGGGGTTGGCGATGGTGGCCGAACAGCAAATAAACTGGGGCCGGTTGTCGTAAAGCTGGCACAGCCGGGTCAGCCGGCGGAAAACAGCCGCCACATGGCTGCCAAAAACGCCCCGATAGATGTGGGCCTCGTCCACCACCACAAAGCGCAAATGCTTTAAAAAGTGGCTCCACAGGTGGTGGTTGGGCAGGATGCCGACATGGAGCATGTCGGGATTGGTCAGGATGATGTTGGCCTCACGCCGCAGCCGGGTGCGGCTGCTCTGCGGCGTATCGCCATCATAAGCGCCAAACGATGGGCTGAAGGCCGGATGACCATTGGAGGTGGGAGCTAAGGCCGCTTTGAGATAGCCGGTCAGTTCGGCCAGGGAGCGGAGTTGATCCTGGGCCAGGGCTTTGGTGGGAAAAAGATACAGCGCGCGGGCCTTGGGGTCTAAAAGAGCGGCTTCGAGGACGGGCAGGTTGTAACACAGGGTTTTGCCGCTGGCCGTGCCGGTGGCCACCACCACATCATGCCCGGCGCGAATGGCGTCAATGGCTTGAGCCTGGTGGCTGTATAAGCGGCCGGTGCCGCTGGCTTTGACGGCTTCAACCAGGGGCCGCAGCAGGGGCCGTTCCAGTGAGGCATATTGCACGCCTCGGGCAGCCAGCCGCTCCACGTGGACAAGTTGGTTTTGGTAAAAACTCTGTTCCTTTAAAAAGGTGAGAAAGGACGATGGATTCACGGCCCTGGGATTAATAAGACCTTAATATATGACCGTTGGCTATTTTACCATAAGCGGGCCAAAAGTTGAAGCCAGCTTGGATCCAGAAATGAGAAAGTATTGAAGTACTCTTTTCATTATTGCTGTTTATGGTAAAATAAAGCTTAAAGATTGACGGCCACTCTTCTGTCAGGGGTTTCTTATGGAATCAACTGCACTTATCCTGATTGTAATATTGGTAGTTTTGCTTTTTCTAGCCGCTGTGGGGAGTTTGGTGCTGCTGCGGCGGCGCCGAGCCGCCCAGTCCAAGCCTGCGCCCAAGAAATTGGCCAAGGCGTCGCCGGAAAAAAGCCTGGCTGCCGATAAGCAAAGCGCCGCCGCTCCGGCGGCAGCGGATGCGGCCCCTGTCCCGGCTGCGTCCGTCAAGGCGGCCGCCCCGGCTGCTGCGGTTAAGCCGGACGGCGAAGAAAAGATCCGCATTTTGATTGTGGATGATAACCCGGATACCCGCGAAAATGTGGGGCGTCTACTCTATTTTGAAAAAGATATGGAGGTTATTGGGCAGGCGGTCAACGGGCGGCAAGGCATCGAGATGGCGGTGAAGCACAAGCCCCACATTGTGCTGATGGATATTAATATGCCCGACATGGATGGCATCACCGCCACCCGCGAGATGGGGGTGGTTGCCCCCTTTAGCCAGGTGATTATTATGTCGGTGCAGGCCGAGCAGCATTATATGAAGCAGGCCATGGCCGCCGGCGCCAGGGATTTTCAGCCCAAACCATTTACCGCCGATGAGCTGGTCAATTGTATCAAGCGGGTTTATCGCATTGGGCAGCCCATTTACCGCCAGCTAGGAGCCACCGAACAGGGGCCTGGCCAATTGACGCCTCAACCTCGCCTTGATACAACACCCAGCGAGGGAGCGCCGGTGATAGCGGTTTACAGTCCCAAGGGCGGCATCGGCGCTTCAACTGTTGCGGCTAATTTAGCGGTGGCTTTGCAGCAAGAGTATGGCGATGTGGTACTGATGGACGCCGACCTGCAATTTGGCGATATTTTGGTGCATCTCAACACCAAAGCCACCCGCACGGCCAGCGATCTGGTTCACGATGGGGAACTGGATGTAGAGCTGGTGCCGGAAATTGTGCTGGCTCATCAGTCCGGCTTAAAGTTGTTGTTGGGGCCAACCCGGCCAGAACTGGCCGATGCGATTACGCCGGACATGGTGGGTGAGATTGTCAAGAGCCTCAAAAAACATTTCAAGCTGGTGGTGGTTGACACGGCCAGCCAGCTCAATGATAAAACTTTGGTGGTGTTGGATAATTCTGATTACATTTTGCTGGTGACAGCCCCGGAACTGCCGGCGATTAAAAACGCTAAACTATTCCTGGAATTGACGGAACAGCTTGAATTTGCCCCGGAAAAAGTGGGAGTGTTGATCAATCGGGCTAATGAGCCGGGCGGAGTGCTGCCCGAAAAAATCGAGAAGGCGCTCAAGTTGCAGCAAACCTACCGCATTCCCTACGATCCCAGGCTGCACGCGGCAATCAATAAAGGGGTAGCCATCAGCCAGCAGGATGCGTCGGCCCCGTCGGCCCAGGCCATCACCTATCTGGCCCGCGAGTTGTGGAAAAAGCTGGTAGAAAGTAAAGCCGCCGTCACCGAGGTGGCTTAACCAACAACCTGAGAATCAAAAAGCCCCTGCAAGTTGCGGGGCTTTTTTGTTAAATGGCCGGCGCTTATTGAGAAACGCCGGCCACTTTGCGCTTGTTCCGGGCATGAGTCTTTGTTAATTCTTGAGCTGCGCCAAAAATTCTTTGGCTCGCTGCACCACAAAAAGCGGCGCGCGGCGATCCTGGGCAAGCTGCTGCAATTCAACCAGGGCTTTGCGCCGTTCACCTTGTTTGATCAAATACATAGCATTTGCCAGGCGCGCTTCGGGGTTGAGTTGGTCCAGGCTCAAGGCGGTGTCAATGGCCGCTTTGGCTTCCTCGTTGCGGTTGAGTTTTAGCAGCGCCATCGCTTTTCGGGCATAAGCGCCGGGCGAGTCTGCTTCCAAATTGATGGCCTGGTCAAATGATTGTAGGGCTGCTTCAGCGTTATCGCCAGTCAACTGCGCTTCACCCAGGCGGAGATAAGCCTCTGGAATGGTTGGATTTTGGGCGACCGCTTCTTCCAACACGGCCATGCTCCCCGGAATGTCACCTTTTTGCCGCAGGGCCAGGCTTTGACCAAAATAGGCGGGCAGGTGGTGCGGATCGGCGGCGATGGCCTGCCGGTACAGTTCAACCGCTTGATCCCACTGTTTTTGTTCTAGCGCGGCCGTGGCTTGGCGAGTCAACTGAGCGGCCTGACTGTTGGCTGCCGGGTTCTGCGGTTGACTCGTTGGCGGCGGAGCGGCTTGATCTGCCGGCGCTGTTGGCGGGTGGCCCGGCCGGCCGGTATCGGCGGCCTGGGCAGGGAGCGGCTGGTTGGGGGCGGGCGGCGCAAGCCGGGCGCGCCGCCACAGCCACAGGCCGGCCAGCAGCGCGGCTACCACACAGATGACCAGGGCCGCGCCGCCCACGTAAACCCACCAGGGTTTCCCCATTGAGGGCGGCTTGACTGCTGTTGGGGTGGCGCGGCTCACCTGGTCGGGTCGAGGTTGGGGTAGGGCGTTGCTTGAGAGGGTGGTCTCCAGGGCTTGCCATAATTCAGCGGCGGTAGCAAAGCGGTCGTTGGGGTCTTTGGCCAGGGCTTTGAGCAAAAGCCGCTCTACCGCCGGGTCAATGGTGGGATTGATTTTGCTGGGCAGCGGCAGCGGGCTGTAAATATGGTCGTGAATGGTGGCAAAGGGGGTATCGGCGCTAAAAGGCGCCCGGCCGGTGAACATCTCATACAACACGACCCCCAGCGAGTAAATATCGGTGCGGCCATCCAGCTCCTTCATCCCCTGGGCCTGCTCCGGGCTGATGTATTGGGGCGTGCCGACCAGCATATCCTGCGACAGGGTGCTTTCGCCCGCTTGGGCTATCCGGGCCAGGCCAAAGTCGGTTAAAAAAATGTGCCCCTCATTTGTAAGCATGATGTTGCTGGGTTTAATATCCCGGTGCAGCACACCCTGCTGGTGAGCATAAGTCA
>CAZDMM010000192.1:0-4386 GCA_964505845.1 uncultured Caldilineaceae bacterium | reverse complement strand
GTGAAGAATATCATAGGCCGGCAAAGGGCCATCATCCATTTTGTGCTTGAGGGTGTCCCCTTCCACAAAGCGCATGACCAGGTACGGCTCGCCGTGATGCTCATTAAAATCGTAGACGGGGATGATGTGGGGGTGCTCCAGCCGGGCCACAATCCGGGCCTCACGCTGAAAGCGTTCAAAGAATTGGGGGTCAGCCTTGAAGGCGGTATGGAGTACCTTAATGGCAACGTAACGGTCAAGGGCGGCATGGTAGGCTTTGAAGACCGTGGCCATGCCGCCGCTGCCAAGCTGCTCGATGATGCGATAAGGCCCGACATTTTCACCGGCTGTGATGGTCATAAAAGTGTACCTGCTTTCTGTGCGGGGTGATTGGTAATTGGTAAATGGTAATTGGTAATTACCGATATCCAATTACTAATTACCATTTACCAAATTATAAGGGTCAGATGTAAAAGTTTCAATAAGCCATTGTAACCAAAGTGTAAAAATCTTCGGGGAAGATTTGGCTGGTGTCCAAACTCAGTTTGGACACCCAAGTGCGTGGCGAAACTGGGTTTCGCCACGAGGAGTCCAAGAAGGAGTGGGTGGTGTTAAAAGCGGTAATTTTTGATGTGGGCGGGGTGCTGATTCGCACCCACAGCCGGGCCGGGCGAGAGAAGTGGGCCGCTCAATTGGGCCTTGACTCGTGGGAATTTGAGCATCTGGTCTTCAACGGCGATTCGGGGCGGCAGGCGCAGTTGGGCCGCCAGACCCACGCGGCCCACTGGCGCTGGCTGGGTGAGCGCTTTGGCCTCAGCGCCGGCCAACTGGTCCAGATGGAACAAGATTTTTTTGCGGGCGACAAGGTGAACGAGCCATTGCTGGAATACATCAAACGACTCCGGCAGACCGGTTATCGCACCGGCCTGTTGAGCAACTACACCGACGCCGCACGCCGCCTGTGGACGGAGGTTTACCCGTTCATCCAATATTTTGATGGGGTGGTGATTTCGGCGGAGGTGGGGGTGATGAAGCCACACCCGCGCAGCTATCACCTGGCCCTGGAAAGCCTGGGTGTGGTCGCCGCGGAAGCTTTGTTTGTAGACGATTTTGCGGAGAATATTGCCGGGGCCAGCGCGGCCGGCATGCAAACGCTGCACTTTACCGACCCGGCGCTGGCTCTGCGGCAACTGGCCGAGATGACAGGAGTGGATTATAGGTGACTGGCGCTTGCTTAAGGAGAAACCTTGCTGTTTTTAGTAGGTTTGCCAGAAGAGAAAGTGCCAGTCACCTGATAGTAACAACTATTTAGTCCAGCCCCGGCACCGGGAAACGCTCACATAACTCCGCCGTAACCTGGCGGACTTCTCGCAGTACGGCTTCATCCTGGGCGTTGAAGGCGGCTTTCAAAATGGCCTCGCCGACGGTTTTCATCTCTGCCGCCCGGAAGCCGCGCGTGGTGACGGCCGGCGTGCCAAGCCGGATGCCGCTGGTGGTTCGCGGCGGCTTGGGGTCAAAGGGAACCAGGTTTTTGTTGGCGGTAATGCCGGCTTTGTGTAGCACGTCTTCGGCTTGCTGGCCGGTGATGTTGGCGTTGCGCATATCCACCAGCATGAGGTGATTGTCGGTACCGCCGGAAACCAGGCGCAGGCCGCCCTCGGTCAGGGTGTCGGCCAAAACTTTGGCGTTATCCACAATGGCTTGTTGGTATTCTTTAAAGCCGGGCTGCAACGCTTCTTGAAAAGCGACCGCTTTGGCCGCAATGATGTGCATCAGCGGGCCGCCCTGCATGCCGGGGAAAACGGCTTTGTCAATGGCCCTGGCGTGCTGCTCTTTGCATAAAATGAGGCCGCCGCGCGGGCCGCGCAGGGTTTTGTGGGTGGTGGAGGTGACGGCGTCGCAGTAGGGAATCGGGTCGGGGTGAAGGCCGGCGGCAATCAAGCCGGCTACGTGGGCCATGTCCATCACCAAATACGCGCCGACGCTGTCGGCGATTTCACGCAGGCAGGCAAAATCAAACAGGCGGGGATAGGCGCTGGCCCCAACCATGAGCAGCTTGGGGCGATGTTCCTGGGCCAACTCGGCGATGTTGTCGTAGTTGAGGCGTTCGGTTTCGGGGTCAACCCCATAAGACACAAAGTTATAAAATTGGCCGGAGAAGTTGATTTTCATGCCGTGCGTCAGATGGCCGCCGTGATCCAGCTTAAAGGCCAGCACCGTGTCGCCCGGTTTGATGAGAGCCATGTAGGTGGCGGCGTTAGCCTGAGAGCCGGAGTGGGGCTGCACGTTGGCGTGTTCAGCGTTAAAAAGCTTCTTGGCGCGCTGCCGGGCCAGCTCTTCGGCCACGTCCACATATTCACAGCCGCCGTAGTAGCGCTGGCCGGGATAACCTTCGGCGTATTTATTGGTCAGCACCGACCCCTGCGCCGCCAAAACCGCTGCGCTGACGTAATTTTCTGAGGCGATGAGTTCAATTTGATCGTGCTGCCGCCGCTGCTCACCCTGAATGGCGGCCAGCAGTTCCGGGTCTACTTTTGAAAGAATCGCCTCGGCTACTGCAATTTGGGAAATATGAGACATGGTTGATGGACCTCTCCTTTGAGATAAAAAAAGTCTGGCGGCTGCCAGACTCTTTAGGTGGGCGGTACAAGACTTGAACTTGTGACCTCCACGATGTCAACGTGGCGCTCTAACCAACTGAGCTAACCGCCCGAACCACCCATGATTATACCATCGGCTGAAAAAAGCACAAATCTTCACAAGAACTTGTAGGACGGGCTGTCAGCCTGTCCAAGTGAGAATTGAGTTTCAAAATCGGTAACTTGAGGGAAGGTCGGAAGGTTGGAGGATTGGATACAGAGGTGGTACCAACCTTCCAATCCTCCAGTCTTCCCAATACATTACCGAACCTGGCTGTTAAACTTCATCCGTTAATAAAGCTCACCTTGATTGGTTTTAGTTTCTGACCGGACTCAGGTATAATCAGGCCCAATAATTTCTGTTGGGAGGCAGATTATTATGTCAGATTCCATTCCATTTGCCACCGATGCCTGGATTAAGCGCCTGGGCGAGGAGTGCAACAAAAGCGCGGCCTATCGCGAGGCGGCCAGGCATTGGGAAGGTGATTTGTATGTGATTGTGGAGCCGGAAGGCCGTTTGCAGGAGCGGATTTATATGTATCTTGACCTGTATCACGGCCAATGCC
The DNA here is from genome assembly GCA_964505845.1 of uncultured Caldilineaceae bacterium. GTDB lineage: Bacteria > Chloroflexota > Anaerolineae > 4572-78 > J111 > DSQQ01. The sequence goes on along the minus strand of CAZDMM010000192.1, from coordinate 1,202 downwards.
GCCAGGCTTTTGTGCCCCCAGACCACACCGCCCTGTCCCCGGAATTTCACATCAGCGGCTCGGTGAGCGCCTGGAAAGCCATCGCGGAGAAGCGGATAGACCCCATTAAAGCCATCTTCACCCGCCAACTCAGCCTCAAAGGGAACATGGCTAAGGTGTTGAAGAACGTCAAAGCCGCCCAGGAGTTGGTGAACTGCACCACCAAGTTTGAGACGGAGTTTCCCTTGTAAGAGGGTAATTGGTAATTGGAGATTGGTAATTACCAATAAACCAATTACCAATTACCCCCCTCAAAACGCATCACATAGGCCCGCACCGGAAAGGTGGCCCCGCCGACCCAGGCGATAGGGACGGCGTGTAAAAAGGTTCCGCTGGGCGGTACGGCGGAGAGATTGGTCATGTGCTCGCAGATGGGCACGCCCGCGCCCAGCAGCTTGGTGTGGGCCGGTCGCGCCAAATCCTGGGTGTCGTCAATATTGAGCGAGTCAATCCCCACAAATTTGACCCCCGCTTCCAGCAAAAAATCGCACGCCTCGCTGGTGAGGAAGGGGTTTGGCTCAAAGTACTGCGCGGTGCGCCAGTGGCGCGACCAGCCGGTGTGAACCAGCACCGCCTTATCCCGCAGCTCCAGCCCTCGAAAAGCAGCCGGGCCGATGCCGCGCTCGCTGCGCCCGGCAGCCTCCACCACGACGGTGGGCAGGTGAGCCAGGCTGGTCAGCGGCAATCCGGCCAAATCGGTTCCGCCGCGGTGGCGGTGAATCGGGGAGTCCACGTAAGTGCCGGTGTTGCCGCACAGGTGCAGCGAGGCGATGAGAAACTCGGCTTGCCCGCCGTATCTTTCCCGTGAGGCGTCGTAATCTAACAGGATTTCGGCCTGCGGCTCCGGCAGGCCGGGATAGGTTTTCATCCCCGCTTCAATGGGATGGCTGACTTCGATGAATGTAAATTGTGTGAGCATAAACTACTCTTTCATCTCGCTCAAAACTTCCTCGGAAATCAGAAACATCGGGTGGGCGACCCCTTTAGAAGACTCCAGCAGTTTGGCCTGAAACTCGGCCTCAAAAAAGTCGCGCCGGAAGGACTCCATATCGGGCCAGTAGGCTTCGGTCATGTAGCGATAGGGCGTGTTCGGGTCGGGCCAGCCCTCCTGAATAATGTAGAAATCGCTCTTGAGCACGCCGGGCATGGCCATATTTTCGGCC